>CANQQM010000020.1 GCA_947626005.1 uncultured Clostridia bacterium | reverse complement strand
CCGTTTGAAAGCGTGATGATAAGGGAACCCTCTTCGTTGATCGTGACGGAGGAGACGCCGACGCCGTTCTCTCCCGCATCGCCTTTGTCCCCCTTGTCGCCTTTATCGCCTTTATCGCCTTTCTCCCCCTTCTCTCCGCGGAGGTTGCCGAGGTGAAACACATTCCCGTCCGTGAGCTCGACGACAAGTTCGCCCGATTCGTCGATATGAAGCCCAGAAATTCCGACCCCATCTTCCCCTTTTGCTCCGTCTTTGCCGTCTACACCGTCTTTGCCGTCCTTCCCGTTTTGTCCGTTAAGGCCGTCTTTGCCATTGACGCCGTCCTTCCCGTTAAGACCGTCCTTGCCATCCTTCCCGTCTACGCCGTCGCGGCCGACGACCTTGCCGAGGGAGAGGACCGTACCGTCGGTGAGGTGTACCTCGAGGTTGCCCTCCTCCGTGATCCGCACCGATTCAATTCCAACGCCGTTTGTACCATCTTTCCCGTCCTGTCCGTTCAGACCGTCTTTGCCGTCGACCCCGTCTTTGCCGTCTTTGCCGTCGACCCCGTTTGTACCGTCTTTCCCGTCTTTGCCGTCTTGTCCGACGACGTTGCCGAGGTTGCGTTCGGAGCCGTCTGTGAAGAAGAGAACGAGCTCTCCCGTCTCGCGGAGTTCCGCTCCCGATACCCCCACTCCCGCGGCGCCGCTCTCTCCCTTCGCCCCGCCGCAGTCGATCTCTTCTCCGTTCGTGAGCGTTAAAATAAGATTGCCGTTCTCGTCGATCCTCGCGCCCGCGATCCCGACGCCCGTCTCCCCCCTTTCGCCCTTGACGCTGCCGCAGTTGACGGTCGCCCCGTCCGTAAGGGTTAAGATGAGGTCTCCGTTCTCGTCGACGTACCCCGATTGGACGCCGACCCCGTCCAAACCGTCCTCCCCGCGTTCTCCGCGAAGGCGTTCGTAGAGCTCCTCCCGCGTGCCCTCATACCCGAACTGCACCGCAAACTCATAGATGTCCTCATAAGCAGAGACCGTCGGCCGCAGAGAGGCGTCCATTACGAAGAACGCGACCGTGAACGCGATACACGTCAACACCGCACAAAAGACGATTCGCCAAATGATTTTCTTTTTCATAAGTACCCCCTGAAACCTTTTCGGTTTTGTGTATAAAATTATACCACGACAGAAGAAAATACTCAATTCTCTTTTTCACAAAATTTTTCATAAATTTTTTGTTCATATTGCACAAAGAAACGAAAACCCTCAAAAACACAAAATTCCGTTCACATTGTGAACGGAATTCCTAATTTTTCTTCCCTTACGGAAATATTCGCTTCAATCCCAGAGGAAGTAGCGGAGGAGGATAAAGAGCACGAGGAGGAGGACGGCGGCGACGCAGACGGAAACGGCGACAACGTCCCTTGTGCGGGCGGCGCTCCCCTCTCCCTTGGGTGCGAGGCGATCGTTGATGCGATCCAGAAGTCTTGAAATGTGCTTATAGACGACGAAGCACACCGCCCCCGCGATAAGGCAGCGCAGCGCGTTGAAGGGAAGGACGCTCACCCAAAGGTAGTAGGTATAGAAGCTCTCTTTCGTGATATTCGGGAAGAGGGGCGAGATCATATTGAGGAGGGGGTCGAAGCTCCCCTTGAACATGATGTCGACGTAGAACGGGATGAGGATGAACCGATTGGCGACGATGGCGAAGGCGATCGACGAGAGGGAGCCGACGGCAAGGGACAAAAGCGCCCCGCGCTTTGTCCGCATGTGCATGTAGAGGATGCCGGCGGGGATGACGAACGCCCAGCCCGTGATGAGGTTGGCAAGCTCCCCGACGAACATGTTCGACGTGCCGAGGCAGACGAGCTTGACGAGCAGTTTCACGACGACGATGATGCACCCCGACACCGGTCCGAGCGCAAAGGTGCCGATAAAGAGCGGGATGTCGGAGAAGTCGAACTCGAGCCAACCCGCGAAGGCGAACGGGAGCGGGAACTTCGCGATATGGAGAAGCCCCGCGAGCGCCCCGAAGAGGGCGATCATGACGATGCGCGTCGTGCTGAAAAAGGGTTTGCGGTTTGCCATATTTTCCTCCCTCGGGGCATGAAAAAACGCCCCGAACACGCGGGGCGCAAAAAATTCCTTTGACTTTTCTCATCCGGACTATACCGTCGGTACGGGAATCGCACCCGTTCGGGAAGCATGGCTTCTTCGCAGACTTTACTGCCGGTGGAGACTTTCACTCCGCCCCAAAGTTCAATTGTTTTATCGGGAACTATTGTAATCTCCGCGTAGCCGCTTGTCAAGGGTTTCCGCGGAGATCTTCAAAATTTTTCAGGCGATTAGCCGAGATTTTCCTCGAGGAAATCCCGCATCTCCTCCTCGGGAAGATAGCCGACGCTCTTCGCCTTGACTTCCTTCCCTTCGAACACGAACACGGCGGGGATGGAGTAGATCCCGAGCGACGCCGCGAGGTCGCCGTTGTCGTCCACATTGACTTTTGCGAAGGCGGCGCGGTCTGAAAATTCCGATTCCATCTGCTCCATAACGGGGCCGAGCATCCTGCACGGACCGCACCACGGCGCCCAGAAATCGCAGACGACCTGCCCCCCTTCTTCGACGAGCGCGTCGAGTTCATGTCCCGAAAGTTCTTTCATCTTGTTCTCCTTTGCCTAAGTGGCGCTTCTTATAGTTTGTGCGATTTGATCGAAAGCTACCCGCTCGGAGGAGGAAGTTCTCATGTTCTTGACTTCCGCCGCCCCCTCTTCGAGCTCTCTCGATCCGAGAACGACGACAAAGCGGGCGCCGATCTTGTCGGCGTACTTCATCTGTGCCTTCACCGAACGGTCTAAAAGGTCGGTCTCGCAGGAGAATCCCGCCCGCCGAAGCTCCTCCGCGAGGAGGAAGGCTTTCCTGCGCGACGGGCCATCCATGCCCGCGACATAGCAGTCGACGGCGGACACGGTACCCACTTCCGACTTCTCCGCCTCGAGGACCATAAGAAGGCGCTCCATGCCCGCGGCAAACCCCACCGCGGGGGTGGGTTTGGCGTCCATTTGCTCGAGGAGGGTGTCGTACCTGCCCCCTGCGAGCACCGTCCCCTGCGCCCCTGCCGCCTCCGTGACGAACTCGAACACGGTACGGCTGTAATAGTCGAGACCGCGCACGATCGCGGGGTTGACGCGGTAGGCGATCCCCGTCTCCGTGAGGAGGGACTGTACGGAAGCAAAGTGCGCCGCGCAGTCTTCGCAGAGGAAGTCCAATACGGTGGGAGCCCCTGCCGCGATCTCCTTGCAGCGGGGGTTCTTGCAGTCGAGGATGCGCATGGGGTTGCGTGAAAAGCGGGCGTTGCAATCCTCGCACATCTCCGAAAGACGGGGGGCAAAATATTCTTTGAGCGCCGCCGAATAGGCCGTGCGGCAATTCTTGCAGCCGATGGAGTTGATCTCGAGGACCGTCCCTCCGATCCCGATGCGCTTCAAGAAGAGGTCGGCAAGCGAAATGATCTCCGCGTCCGCCTCGGGCCCCGCCGCGCCGTAGAGTTCCGCCCCGAACTGGTGGAATTCCCGAAGCCGCCCCGCCTGCGGACGTTCATAGCGGAACGCCGAGACGAAGTAGTACGCCTTGAAGGGCATCGCGCCGCCCTGCAGTCCGTTCTCGACGAATGCCCGTGCGACGCCCGCCGTCCCCTCGGGGCGGAGGGTGATCGACCGCCCTCCCTTGTCGAGGAAGGTGTACATCTCCTTCGTGACGACGTCCGTCGTATCGCCCACGCCGCGCTGAAAGAGCTCGGTGTGCTCGAATACGGGGGTGCGGATCTCGCCGAAGCCGTATGCCTCCGCGCTCTCGCGTGCGATGCGTTCGAGGGCCTGCCACTTGCCCGCCTCCGCGGGAAGCACGTCTTTACATCCTTTGGGTATGCGGATCATCCCGTTCTCCTTCGTCAGAGGTCATAGCCGAGGCGGAGAAGGGCGTCCTTTGCCGCTTCCACGCCGAGTTTCGCCGCCGAGCGGAAGAGCTCCGCCGCCCGCCCCGCGCTCTCTTCGACGCCCTGCCCGTTGAGGTAGCAGACGCCGAGGTTGTACATCGCGTTTCCGTCCCCCCGCTCCGCGGCGCGGCGGAACCACTGTGCCGCAAGAGAGAAGTTCTGCGGGACGCCGAGCCCCGTATAGTAGAGGAGGGCAAGATTGCCGAGCGCCCCCTCTTCGCCCTGTTCGATGGCCCTGCGGTAGCAATCCGCCGCCATCTCATAGTCCTGTTCGACGCCTTCGCCGTTGTAGTAGCAGAGCCCGAGGCGGTTGAGCGCCGCGCCGCTTCCCTGCGCGGCCGCCTTTTTGTAGAGGGACACGGCCTGTTCCGTATCCCGTTCGACGCCCTCCCCCCGAAGATACATCGCGGCCAAGGCGCACTGCGCCGCCGCATAGCCGCGCTCTGCCGATTTTCGATACCATTCCGCGGCTTCCGCCGCATTCTGTTGGACGCCCGTCCCCGTCTCGAGGCAGCGCCCGTAGGCGTATTCGCCGATCTCGTCGCCGCCCTTTGCCGAGCGCAGATAATATTCCGCCGCACAGGCCTCGTCGCGGGTCACGCCGAGCCCGTACTCATAGAGCTTGCCCATGTTGCAAGCCGCCCTCGCGTTGCCGCTTTCGATGGCTTTCGCGTAGTATTCGTAGGCCTTTTCGTAGTCGGCGGAGACCCCCTTCCCGTTCGCATAGCACCAGCCGAGGCTGCACTCCGCGCGGTCGTAGCCCTGCTGCGCCGCCTCTCGATACCATTCGACGGCGCGTTCGAAGTCCTGTTCGACCCCCTTGCCCGTGTCGTACATCCTTCCGAGGGCGTACTGGGCGCAGTCGAGGTCCTGTGCCGCCGCTTCCCGATACCATTCGACGGCGGCCTCGTAGTCCTGTTCGACCCCCTTGCCCGTCTCGTACAGCCGTCCGAGGCGGTACTCGGCGTCCTCGTGCCCCTGCTCCGCGGCACGGCGGTACCATGCCGCCGCACGGGCGCAGTCGACGGAGGTCCCTCTGCCGAATTCATAGCATTCGCCGAGGTTGTACTGGGCGTATTCGTAGCCGGTCTTTGCCGCCCTGCGGTAGTAGAGGAAGGCCTTCGTAAGGTCCTTTTCGACCCCCTCTCCGCCCTGTTCGTAGAGGTAGCCGAGGTCGTTCTCCGCGGGTGCATAGTGGCGGGAAGCCGCCGCACGGTACTTCTTTTCCGCCGTCACGGCGTCGCCGCTGTCGAAGGCGGCGCTTGCCTCCTCATAGAGAAGCCGAACGGCTTCGTCCTCGGGTTCTTCGTAGAGGTCCGAGGCCTCTTCGTCGTCGTAGTCCGCGCCGTCCTCATCGGGAAGGTCCTCATACTCCTCTTCGGGTTCTTCCGCGGGTTCTTCGTCGGCCTCTTCTTCGTCTGTCGGTTCTTCTTCGGATCCCTCGGAGGGATCGTCGCCGTCCCACTCCTCTTCGGCGGGGGCGGGCCAATTGGCGCGGTAGGCCGATTCGACGTCGTTATACGAATACATGCCCCCCTCTTCTTCCGATTCGTCCTCCTCTTCTTCGTCTGTGGGCTCTTCTTCGGATCCCTCGGAGGGATCGTCGCCGTCCCACTCCTCTTCGTCGGAGGGTTCCTCTGCGGGTTCTTCGGTCTCTTCGCCAAAGGCCGCTTCGTCCTCACCGGAGAGCGCCACGCGGAGCTTTTCTTCGAATTCGTCGCGAAGCTCTTTTTCAAGCTCCTCTCTCACCTCCGCTTCGATGGAAGAGCGAAGTTCTTTTTCAAGCTCCTCTCTTACTTCCGCTTCGATAGAAGCGCGAAGCTCTTT
The DNA here is from genome assembly GCA_947626005.1 of uncultured Clostridia bacterium. Lineage (GTDB taxonomy): Bacteria > Bacillota > Clostridia > Christensenellales > Borkfalkiaceae > Gallimonas. The sequence goes on along the minus strand of CANQQM010000020.1, from coordinate 16,666 downwards.
TTCAAGCCGTTCCCGCACCTCGCGCTCGTAGCTCAGGCGGCGGTATTCCTCCTCGGTGCCGAATTCCTGCCCTCCGCAAAGATAACAGAATTTTGCAAGATCGACGCTCTCCGCGCCGCAATGCAGGCAAAACTTACTCATCTTCTCCTCCTTTTACAGGACGTATTTCTTGAGGTCGCGGTCCTTCGTCATCTTGGCGAGGTGCTCCTCGACGTAGGCGCGGTCGATCTCCACATGGACAAGGGGATAGTCCCCGCCGGCGTTGAAGGAGATGTCCTCGAGAAGGTACTCCATGACGGTGTGCAGCCGACGCGCCCCGATGTCTTCACTCGTTAGGTTGATCTCCTCGGAGATCTCGGCGATCGCGTCGATCGCGTCGGGGGTGAAGGTGAGGTCGATGTTGTCGACGGCAAGCAGCACCGCGTACTGGCGGGTGAGGGAATGTTCGGTGTTGGTGAGAATTTCGACGAAATCCTTCTTGGTGAGCGGGGTGAGCTCGACGGACACGGGGAAGCGCCCCTGAAGTTCGGGGATGAGATCCTCCACCCGTGCGACGTGGAAGGCGCCCGCCGCGATGAAGAGCATGTAGTCGGTCTTGACGGGGCCGTACTTTGTCATGACCGTGCTCCCCTCGACGATGGGAAGGATGTCGCGCTGGACGCCCTCGCGGGAGACGTCTGCCCCCGAGGTATTTTCCTTCCCCGCGATCTTGTCGATCTCGTCGATGAAGATGATGCCGTCGTTCTCGGCACGGCGGAGGGCCTCCTCTTTGACGGCGTCGTCGTCGATGAGTTTTTCCGCCTCTTCGGCGATGAACAGCTTCATCGCCTCCTTTACGGTGATCTTGCGCTTCTTGCGGCGGGGCGGGAGCATGTCGCCGAAGATCGAACCGAGGTTGATCGCCGCGCCGCCGGGGATGAGCTCCATATTCTGGGGATCGTCGCGCACGTCCGTCTCGATGACGAGCGAATCGAACACCCCCCTCTTCAGAGAGGAGAGGAGGTTCTGTTCGAACACTTCGCGCGCCGTCTCCCCGCGGTCGTTCTTTTTGAGTTCGAGGAGGATGCGCAGCATCTTCTGCTCGGCCGCCTCCGTCGCCTTTACCGAGACCTCCGCCGTCTTTTCGTCCTTGACGAGACGGAAGGCGCATTCGACGAGGTCGCGCACCATGCCCTCGACGTCCTTTCCGACGTAACCGACCTCGGTGTACTTGGTCGCCTCCACCTTGATGAAGGGGGCGTGGACGAGCTTTGCGAGCCGCCTTGCGATCTCCGTCTTGCCGACGCCCGTCGGACCCTTCATGATGATGTTCTTGGGTGTGATCTCCTCGCGGAGCTCTGCGGAGAGCTGGGCGCGGCGATAGCGGTTGCGGAGCGCGATCGCGACGGCCTTTTTCGCTTCATCCTGCCCGATGATGTGCTTGTTGAGTTCGTTTACGATCTGTTTCGGCGAAAGATCCATAATATCTCCTCCTGAAATTCGATTTAAGGCCTACCCCCATCGGGGGGAGGCTCCGCCGCAGGCGGTGGCGGTGGCAACTCCCAAGGCCTACCCCCGTCGGGGGGGCCGGGGGTCAGACGGTTTCGCAGAGGATGTGGTCGTTGGTGTAGACGCAGATCTCGGAAGCGATCTTGAGCGCCTTCCGTGCGATCTCCTCCGCACCGAAATCGGTGTTCTGAATGAGGGCGCGTGCCGCCGCAAGGGCGTAATTTCCGCCGCTTCCGATCGCACAGACCCCTTCGTCGGGCTCGATGACCTCCCCCGTCCCCGAGAGGATGAGAAGAGTGTCTTTGTCGGCGGTGATCATCATCGCGTCGAGCTTTCTGCCGATCTTGTCGCTGCGCCAAAGGTCTGCGAGTTCCACCGCCGAGCGCATGAGGTTCCCCGCGAACTTGTTGAGCATCCCCTCAAAGCGTTCGGAGAGGGAAAATGCGTCCGTGACCGACCCCGCAAAGCCGAGGATGACCCGCCCGCCGTAGATCCTGCGCACCTTGACCGCGGTGTTTTTGAAAATGACGGACTCGCCCATCGTGACTTGTCCGTCCCCCGCGATCGCCGTCACGCCGCCCTTTTTGACGGCGCAGATGGTTGTTCCGTGAAATTCCATGTTGTTCCCCTCCGCCCTTTCGGGCAAATGTTCTCTTTTCTGTACCCTTTATGTACCCCTTTCGCCCCCGTCTCAAACACGGAGAAGGAAAAGGGTCAGATCCCGAGGGTGCGGGCGTAGCTGTCGATCGCCGTAAGCGACCGCTCCGCAAGGAGCCGCCGCCGCGCCTTCTTGTCCCGCACGTTCTCGAACCCGCCCGCAAGGATGCCGTAGTTGGCGTTCATCGGCTGAAAATCGGGACTGGGGGCGGAAATATAGCGGGAAAGGGCGCCCGAGACCGTCTCGGCGGGCGGGACGACCGTCTCCTTCCCCCGCAAACGGCGGAGGGCGTGGATCCCCGCGAAAAGCCCGCTCATCGCGCTCTCCACATAACCCTCGACCCCCGTCATCTGCCCCGCGAAGAAGAGGGAGAGGGCGTCCTTTGCCGAAAAATCGGCGTTGAGGCAGGAGGGCGACTCGAGATAGGTATTCCGATGCATGACGCCGTAGCGTTCGAACTCGGCGTTTTTGAGGGCGGGAATGAGCGAAAACACCCGCCTCTGTTCTGCGAATTTGAGGTTTGTCTGACAGCCGACGAGGTTATAGCTCGTCCCCGCGGCGTTCTCCTTGCGGAGCTGCAAGACGGCATACGGGCGCACGCCGCCCGAGGACAGCCCGACGGGTTTGAAGGGCCCGAAGCGGAGGGTATCCGCCCCGCGCGCCGCCATGACCTCGACGGGCATGCACCCCTCGAAGATCTCCCGCTTTTCGAAATCGTGAAGCTCGGCGCGTTCGGCGCCAAGGAGAGCATTCACAAATTCCTCGTACTCCGCCTTGGAGAGCGGGCAATTGAGGTAGTCCCCCGTGCCGTTTCCGTAGCGATCCTGCACAAAGGTGTGCGAAAAGTCGATGCTCTCGGCCGAGACGACGGGCGCAGAGGCGTCGAAAAAGTGCAGGGTGCCGAAGCGCTTTGCGATCTCCGCCGCAAGCGCGTCCGAAGTGAGCGGGCCCGTCGCGACGATCCCCGCCTCGGGCAGGGAAGTTACCTCCCGCCCGGAGACGGTAAGATTCGGAAGAGAACGCAGTTTTTGCGTAGCATATGCCGCGAAACGGGTGCGGTCCACCGCGAGTGCGCCGCCCGCGGGCACCCTCGAGAAAGCCGCCGCCTCCATCGTGAGAGACCCGAGCCGCCGCATCTCCTCCTTGAGGAGGCCGCAGGCGTTGCCGTACACGTCGTCGCTCTTCAGCGAATTGGAGCAGACGAGTTCGCAAAAATTGGGGTCCGAATGGGCGGGCGTGAATTTTTTCGGCTTCATTTCGGCGAGGACGACCTCTTCGCCGTGCGTGGCGAGAAAGTAGGCCGCTTCGCACCCCGCAAGCCCTGCGCCGACGACGATCATTCGGCTTTCGGCTTTCTTGCCGCGTGCACCTTATAGGAGCAGTCGCGGCTCGAGCACTTCACCGTCCCGCGGGCAGAACGGACGAGGGCCGAACCGCACTGCGGGCACTTCTCCCCCGTGGGGATGTCCCAGCTCATAAATTTGCAGGCGGGATAGCCGCTGCAGCCGTAATAGGTCTTACCTGTGCGCGTTTTCAGCCGCTTGGCGGGCTTGCCGCATTCGGGGCAGACCCCCTCGAATACCTCCTCTTCCTTCTCTCCGAAGGGAAGGGTGGACTTGCAGGAGGGATAATCGGGGCAGGCGAGAAATTTCCCGTACCGTCCCGACTTTACGACCATCATCCTCCCGCACTTGGGGCAGGGCGTCGTGGAGGTCTCCGCCTCCCCTTCGCTGACGATGTTCGAACAGGCAGGGTAGTTGGAGCAGGCAAGATATTTGCCGTACTTGCCCGTTTTGCGCACCATGGGGCTCCCGCACTTGTCGCAGAGGATATCGGTGAGTTCGTCGCCGTCCGTCGACGCGATGCGGAGTTTTGCCTCGAACGGGGGATAGAACGCCGCGATGATGCTCCGCCAGTCCTTCCCGCCGTCCTCGATCTCGTCGAGCTTTTCCTCCATGTCCGCCGTGAATCCGACGTCCATGACGTCCTCGAAGTAATGGAGGAGCATATCGGTGATCTTGTAGGCGATCTCCGTCGGCTTCATGTACTTTCCGTCCTTCTCGACGTACTTGCGCTTGGTGAGCACGGAGATGATGGAGGCGTACGTCGACGGTCTGCCGATGCCCTTATCCTCCATCGCCTTGACGAGGGAGGCGTCGGTGTAGCGCACGGGGGGCTTGGTGAACTTCTGCTCGGCGTCGAGCTTCAGGGCGCTGAGCTCCTGCCCGTCGTCGAGGGCGGGAAGGAGGCCCTTCTCCTCCTCTTCGTCCTCCCGCTTGACCTCGGCGTAGACGGCGGTGAACCCCGCAAAGCGGAGGGCCTTGCCGCTTGCGCGGAAGCCGTAGTCGCCGTTGGCGATCTCGATCTGCATCGCATCGTATTGCGCCTCGGACATCTGGGAGGCGATGAAACGCTCGTAGATGAGCTTATAGACGTTGTAGTGTTTGCGGTCGAGGAGCTTTTTCACCGACTCGGGCGTGCGGGTGAGGTCGATGGGACGGATCGCCTCGTGCGCGTCCTGCGCCCCCTTCTTGGAGGCGTAGTAGTTGGGCTTTTCGGGGAGGTATTCCCGCCCGAACTTCTCTTCGATATACGCCCGTGCCGCCGCTTGCGCATCCGAGGAGACGCGGGTCGAATCGGTACGGATATAGGTGACAAACGCGACATGCCCCTCTCCTTCGAGGTCCATGCCCTCGTAGAGGTGCTGCGCCATGAGCATGGTCTCGGGGGCGGTCATGCCGAGTTTGTTGGAGGCGTCCTGCTGGAGGGTGGACGTCGTAAACGGCGCGGGGGCGTGCGATTTGACGACCGTGCGCTTGACGGAGGAGACGATGTACTTCCCCTTCCCGAGCGCCGCAAGCGCCTCGTCCGCACGCGCCTTGTTTTCCACCTTCAGCTTCTTCCCGCGGTACTTTTCGAGGAGGGCGCGGAAGGAGGGGAATTTTTCGGGGAGGTCGCGGAGCTCGGCGGCGATCGTCCAATACTCTTCGGGACGGAACGCGGCGATCTCCCGCTCCCTGTCGACGACGAGGCGGAGGGCGACCGACTGGACCCGCCCCGCGGAGAGCCCGTTGCGGATCTTGTTGTTGAGAAGAGGGGAAAGTTTATAGCCGACGAGGCGGTCGAGCACGCGGCGCGCCTGTTGGGCGTCGACGAGGTTATAGTTGATCCTGCGGGGATGCTCGAGCGCCCGCTGGACCGCCTTCGGGGAAATTTCGTTGAATTCGATGCGGTTCTCCCCGTCCTCGGGAAGGCCGAGAACGGTCTGAAGGTGCCACGAGATCGCCTCTCCCTCGCGGTCGGGGTCGGTCGCAAGATACACCCTCCCCGCCTTCTTCGCCTCTTCGGCAAGGCGGCGGATGGTCTCCTCTTTTCCGGGGGAGGTGACGTAGCGGGGCTCGTAGTTGTTTTCGACGGAGACCCCGAGCTTCTTCGGAGGCAGGTCGCGGATATGTCCGCCCGACGCGTCGACGCGGTACTTCCCTTTGAGGTACCTCGAGATGGTTTTCGCCTTGGAAGGCGACTCTACGATGATGAGATCCATGAATGACTCCTTATGCGCGCCTTGGCGCGGAAATTGTGTTTTACGTTAAACGGCGCTGTACTTATTGCCGCCCGAACGCACGGCGACCCCCTTTATTTCGAGCCCCGAAAGGATGGCGGAGAGCTCGAATACGGCGAAGCCCGTGTCCTCCGAAAGGAGGGTGAGGTGCGCTTCCCCGCGGTCGCGGAGGGCGGAGAGCACGCGGGCTTCCTCGGGGGTGAGTTCGACCTCCTGCCGCTTGCGCCCCGTCATGCCGTAGACGGCGAAGATGTCCTCCGCCCCCGTGACGACAAAGGCGCCGCGCTTTAGAAGCTCGTTGCACCCCACCCCGTACGCCGAACCGACGTTGTGAGGGAAGGCGAACACGTCCCGCCCGCAGTCGAGGGCGCAGTTCGCCGTGATGAGGGTGCCGCTCCGTATCCCCGCGGAAATGACGAGGACGCCCTCCGAGAGGCCTGCGAGGATGCGGTTCCTCGCATGGAAAGAGTATTTTCTCGCGGGTTCTTCGGGCCGAAGTTCGGTGAGGAGAAGTCCGCTGCTTTTGATGTTGTTCTTGAGGGAAATATGGGCCGCGGGATAGCATTCGTCGAGCCCGCAGGGGAGAACGGCGATGAGGTTCCCGCTCGGGAGCGCCCCCGCGATCGCGGCGCTGTCCCCGCCCTCCGCAAGGCCCGTGACGATGGCAAACCGCTCGGAAAGTTCCTCCGCGATGCTCCGCCCGAGTTTCTCTGCCCACGGCGGGGTGACCCTCGAGCCGACGATGCAGAACTTCCTTGCGCGGAGCAGTTCCCTTCTCCCCGCCCCGTACAGGACAAAGGGCGGCGAAGAGGAATTTTTCAGCGGCTCGGGGTAGTCGTCCGAGAGGGGCGTCACCGCGAAATACCCCTTCTTTTCGAGGGAGAGGAGGAAGGCGTCCACCCCCTTCTCCCGCTCGGAAAGCGGGGCGCAAGGAGCCCCCGCGGGGAGGTATTTCTCCGCATGACGGAACACGTCGAGGGGGGAAGCGGCGCGAAGAAGGGCGAGCTTTTCCTTCGGCTCCGTCTCCGACAGGGCGCACACCCAGAGGTAGGCGCGTTCGTCCTCGGTCACCTTCATGTCAGCCGTTCATTTCGGAGATCCGGTAGGAGACGGCTTCGAATACATGCCGCTCGAGGATCTCTTCGCTCGAATCGAGGTCGGCGATCGTACGCGCCACCTTGATGATGCGGGAACGGGCCCGCGCCGAGAGGTGCAGACGCTCGAAGGCGCCGCGGAGGATCTCGTCGCTCTTGCGGCTGAGGGTACAAAACTCCGTGAGTTCGCGCTCCCCCATCTCGGCGTTCGTGTTGATGCCGAATGCCTCGAAGCGGTTGCGCTGGATGCGGCGGGCACGGTCGACGCGCTCCTTGACGGCGGCGGAATCCTCGTTCTCCGCCTTGGAGGTGAGTTCGTCGTAGTCGATGTCGTCCACTTCCACCTGAAGGTCGATGCGGTCGAGGAGAGGTCCCGAAATGCGCTTGCGGTAGCGGCGGATCTCGGCGGGAGTGCAGGTACAGGTGCGCTCCGTCGAGCCGTAATTTCCGCACGGGCAGGGATTCATGCTCGCGCAGAGCATGAACCGCGCGGGGAAGGTGAAGGTCCCCCCTGCCCGCGAGACGGTGATCTTTCCGTCCTCGAGGGGCTGGCGGAGGGCTTCGAGCGTCGAGCGCTTGTATTCGGGAAGTTCGTCGAGGAAGAGTACCCCGCCGTGGGCAAGGGAGATCTCCCCGGGATGGACGACTTTATTTCCGCCGCCGCACATCGAGACGGTCGTCGCCGTGTGGTGCGGGGTGCGGAAGGGACGCTCCGTCACGATCCCCTCTTCGCCGAGCACGCCCGCCACCGAGTGGATCTTGGTGATCTCGAGCGCCTCGTCGAAGGCAAGGTCGGGCATGACGGTCGGAAGGCAGCGCGCGAGCATGGTCTTCCCCGTCCCGGGAGGGCCCACCATGAGGAGGTTGTGCCCGCCTGCGACGGCGATCTCGAGCGCACGGCGCGCCATGGGCTGCCCCTTGATGAATTTGAGGTCCGCGGAGGAGTGCGCGCCCGCATGGGGAATGTATTCCGCTGTCTCGAGGGGAAGGATGGGATCGGTGCCGATGAGGTGTCTCACAACGTCCCCGAGCGTTTTGGCGGGATAGATCTCCGCGCCGCCGAGGTAACGCGCTTCCTGCGCATTGCCCTCGGGGATGATGAAACGGGTAAAGCCGTGTCCCTTCGCCGAAATGAGGATGGGCAGGAGCCCCGCGATGGGACGGAGGTCGCCGTTTAAGGCAAGTTCGCCGAGAAAGACGGTGTCCCCCACCTGCGCTCCGAGGAGCTGTTCGCTCGCCTTCAGGAGGCTGATCGCGACCGCAAGGTCGAACGAAGCCCCTTCTTTTTTGATGTCGGCGGGTGCGAAGTTGATCGTGATGCGGTTCATCGGGAAGAGCATCCCGCTGTTTTTGAGGGCGGAGCGTACCCGCTCCTTGCTCTCCTTTACGGCGGTGTCGGGGAGCCCGACCATGTCGTAGGAGGGCATTCCCTTATTGACGTCCGTTTCGACCTCGACGGGCACGCCCTCGAGACCGTTCAGCGCGTAACAAACGATTTTGGCGATCATAACTTCCTCCTTATCCTATGTGCATTGAGACCGAAAACGGTCAGAAAGCAAGTTTTGCAAGAAACGCTTCGGGAAGCGGGACGGAGAAGAGGAACACCGCAAGGAGGGCAAACAGCACTGCGGCGAGCACCGTCCAGACGATCCCGAAGATCTTTGCCGACTTCTTCGTCACTTCCTCTTCGGAGAGGGCGCGGTAGGCGTTGGCGGCAAGCATGTAGCTGAAAACATTCGCAAGGAGCACGAAGAGCGGCCCGCCCGCGGCAAAACTCGCCGCAACGAGCGCGAGGGCGAATCCGACAAAGGGAAGAACGACGCGGCGGAGCTCTGTGCGGCGGAGCTTCTTATCCTCCTTCTCGCGGAGCATGATCGCAAACCGCGCGACGGCGAATCCGAGGCCCGCGGCCCCCGCGACGGCGGCAAGCGGGCTCACCGCGGCAAGCGTCACGGCGTGGAGAGGCCCCACGCCCGTAAAGACGGGGTAGAACATTGCCCAAGGCGACGCATCGACGCCCAGCGTGTTGCTCCCCGTAAAGCCGTTTGCAAACGTCCTCCAGAAGAGGGTAAAGACGTTCGCGGCGGGCGCGGAGGGATCGTCGAAGGCCTTGAGGTAGGCGAAGTAGCTCGGGATCATCGAGAGGAGTCCGATGAGGAGAAGGCCGATGCAAAGTCCCGCAAAATAGAGGACAGGGGCGGCGATATTGCGGAAACGGTACTCCGCGGCGACCCTTCCCGCCCGATGTTCGGGCGTTTCGGGCTCTTCCCGCTCTTCCTCCCCTTCGAGGGGTTCGGGAGCGGGCTCCGCCGCCTTCTCGAGCGCATAGCGCTTCGCCGTCTGCTGGCGCACCATCGCCGCCGCGAAGAGGGCGACAAGCCCTGCGACGGGAATGAGGAAGGCGCCGTGCACGCACATCGAAGCGGCTCCGAAGAGGCCCGCAAAGAGGAGCGGGAGGACGCCCGTCACCGTGGCGCGGCGGATGCCGTTCGCATAGAAGCGGTGGCAAAGGTCGAGCGCGGCCGCAAAGAAGAACACGCCGAGCATGAGGGGCGTCCCGAGGTGGGCAAGCGCAAGGGCCTGTCCGCCGAGCGCAAAGACGAGCGCAAACACGAACCCCGCCTTTTCACTGCGGCAGAGCCGCACGGTGAACCGCTCGAGGAGGACGAGCGCGCCGAATGCCGCAAGCATCGGGAAGATGCGGAGCCCGAAGGGGCTCATGCCGAAGATCGCCGTTCCGAGGGCAAGGAAGTCGGTCCCGAGCGCACCGTATACGTTGTCGGCGCGGTAGACGTCGACGGCTTTCCCCGCGGCATCGGCGGCAAATTCCCTTCCCATGCGCATCTCGGCGATGGTCGAGAGGGAATTCTTCTCCTCCTCGGAGAAGCGGTAGAAGGAGGACTGCCCGTCCTTCGGGTAGGACTGTGCGTCGAGGAGGGCCTCCGCCTTCGTCGCCTCCGCATCGGCGGACTCGTTCGCGTACGGCGTCGCCCGATCGACGCGGGCGGGCACGACGACGAATTCGCCCGTCCCCTTATAGGAGGAATCGAGCTTTTCGCCGATGAACACGACTTCGTTGACGAGGACGTTCACGTTCTCCGTCGCCGCCGAGAGCCGAACGTAGGGATAGACGGAAATGCGCCATCCGTCCTCGGGGAAGGTGAAGAGGGACGTGTCGCCGAAGAAGTCGTTCTCGGTGTAGCCGACGCGCTCCCCTTCCTCCGTCTTTTCAACATGGTTGCGGATGTTTCCCGTGAGCTTGGAGGAGAAGGTCTCCCCGCGCGGGCTGCGCTCAAGGGTGAGAGAGGCGTCCGTCCCGTCCTCCGCATACACGGCGGCGATGTTGACGCGCACGTCGACGAGGGCGAGCATGGTCGTCTTGTCCTCCCCCTTCTCGTCCTTTTCGGTGAGGTTGTTGAGGCGGAACACGACGCCGGGCACCTGTTCGTCGCCCGAGCGGCGGGCGTGCAGCTCGTAAGAGGCGCCCGTCCCGCGGAAGGAGCCGAGCGTTCCGATCCCCACGGCGAGGAAGACAAACGCCAGAATGAGGAAGGCGCGGAAGAAGCCGTCGAGCTTTTTCCATTTTCCGATTGTTTTTCTCATGGATTTTATTCCCTATTATATGGATTATTTCTATTCTAACCGATTGCAATCAAATTGTAAACGGATTTTTACGGGTTTTTCAAAAAATTTTCGGGGCGCAAAAGAAAAGATGACCCGCCGGGGTCGCCGACGGGTCGTCTTTTGCATGTTACTTCTTTTCTTTGATCTTGGCTGCCTTGCCCGTGAGTCCGCGCAAATAGTACAGCTTCGCTCTTCTCACCTTGCCCGCACGAACGACTTCCACGCGAGCGATCTTGGGAGAATGGAGCGGGAAGCAGCGTTCCACGCCGACGCCGAACGAAAGACGGCGCACGGTGAACGTCTCACGGATCCCGCCGTTCTTCTTGGCGATGACGACGCCCTCGAAGTTCTGGATCCTCTCCTTGCCGCCCTCGATGATGCGGAAGCCCACGCGAACGGTATCGCCGACGTTGAACGAAGGAACTTCCGCCTTCATCCCCTCGGCTTCGATCGCCTCAATGAGTCCCATGACTTTACCTCCTGTAACGCGACGTTCGTGCCCGAATGGCAGAGGACCGCCCGAAGTCAATTTAAGATTATAGCGGAAAGCGCAAGAAAAATCAACCGATTTTGCGCTCCTTTTTTAACTTTTTTCGGGGAGGCCGCCGAAAAGTTCCTCTTCCTCCGCCGAAGGGTCCTCCGCGGGCGGGGCGGGCGCGCGTTCTTCAATACCCTGCACGCACGCGTAGGTGTCGCAGCGGATGCGGCTTCTCGAGAGCTCCTTCCCCGCTTTGTCCCGCAAGATCAGCCAGCTTTCGCTTGCAAGGCCGCATTTGGCGGGGCGGACCGTGCGGTCCTCCTCCCCCTCCACGATGCGCGGCGGCGGGGGCTCGAGGCGGAAAAGGACGCGGCTTTCGACCTCGTAGCGGATGCCGTCGGGCATTCCGTAGATGAAAAACGCGACCCGTCCCCCGCCTGTTTCGGCGCGGAGGTAGACGGGATAGGGATAGGGATTGACAAATTTGAGATCGCTCGAGGAGGACACCATGGCGTCCTCGGAGGGCGGAACATACCCGACGGAAAGGGAGTGCGGATGGCTCTCGGTGACGGTGAGCCCCGCGCGGAGGACCGCCCCGAAGAGGGTGGTGCTCGTCTGGCAGACGCCCCCGCCGACGCCCTGCGTAAAGAGGCCGTCTTGAATGACGGGCGCCTCCTTATATCCCCTCTCCGCCGTGCGGGCACCCACGGCTTCGTTAAAGGAAAATTCCTCTCCCGCCCCGACCGTCGTTCCGCTTATTTGCTTCGCGGAAAGCTCGATATTGTGCGAACGGGGTGCGTTTTTCGGGTCGTACGCCGTCGAAAAGGAGGAAAGAAGCCGCGTCCGCTCTTTGAGCATCTCCTCCGTCACCTCGGGCGCATATTCGTAGGGGGAGAGAGTGACTTCCTCTCTCCCCTCTTCAAGCGCCGCGGAGACGTCGAGAAGGAGGCGGGAAAAGTCGCAGGCGATCCCCTTCTCCCCCGAGGTATAGGAAAACCCCTCCTTGCCGAAGGTCACCGACGCGTTTACGCTGTCCTTTGCGTTGCGCCTGCAAAGCGCTTCGAGCTCTTCCTCCGCGTCCACCCACCGCCGCACGGCGTGCGCCGTGTACCTTCCCCCGCGCTTTGCGCTTTTGAGGACCTTCTCCACATCGTCCGAAATTTCGAGCTCCGGGGAGAGGTCTCCCGCGGGCGATCTCACAAAAAACGGGGGGACGGTAAGCGTTTTTCGCACCCGTTCGGCGGCGACTGCGTACGGCATCCCCCCGACTTCGACGCCGTTCACCTCGACGGCGGAGGGCACCCGCCGCCCCGCATGGCCGCAACAAAAAAAGCTCCCCGCAAGGAGGAGCGCAATTGCTGTTTTTCCGATCCGCACCTTTCCTCCTATCGGCGGAGCAGGCGCTCTTCGTCCGCATCGAACACGGGAAGCCCGAGGACGTTCCTTCCGCCCTCGGCGTGGAAGTCCGACCCTCCCGTTTTGATGAGGCCGTGCGCGTCCGCAAACGCGGAAAAGTACTCCGTCTCCTCCGCAGTATGCGTCGTGTAGGCGCATTCTATGCCGCCGAGGCCGCACGCGATGAGCTTTTCCATGAGTTTTTCACGGTTGCGGAAATTCTTTTCGCGGAGCACGGCGCGCTCCTCCTCCGTCCCGTGGTGCAGGCGGTAGTATTCGTCTGCGGGAAGGGGAAAGACCCGCCCCGGGTGCGCCAAAACGGCGATCCCGCCCGCCGCGCGGATGACCTCGACCGCCTCCTCGGGGGAAGGCCTCGACACTTCGGAGAAGGCGACCTTGCCGGGCGAAAACGCCTCGAGGTACATCTCCCCCTCCTCTTTTCCGAGCCGCGCCGCGAAGGCGCGCACGATGTGCATGGTGTGGAGCGGGGCGATTTTGCATACATGGTACCCCTCAACCTCGTCGAGGGTGACGTCGAGGGAGTAGTAGTCGTTGGCAAGGGCGATCATCTCCTCCGCCCTCTCCCGTGCGCCCTGCCGCCGTTCTTCGACGAAGGCGTCGTACACCTTCCCCCGCTCGCAGCCGTAGCCGAGGACGTGCACCTTGGCGGAGCCCAAATAGGAGGAGACCTCCCAGCCGCGGACATAGAGGAGCCCCGCCCTCTTTGCCGCCTCCTCCGCCTCCTCCGCGCCCTCCATTGAGTCGTGGTCGGTGACGGAGAAGAAGCCGACGCCCGCCGCCTTCAGCATGGAGACGAGCTGCGTCGGGGTGTATTTGCCGTCCGAATAGACGGAATGCATATGAAGGTCTGCTCTCACGGTACGATCTTTCCCTCCCGGATGTTGATCTTGTTGCACGCCGTCCCGTAGAGGACGCGCGGCGCATGCGTACAGGTGACGATGCACTGGAGCCCTCCGACGCGGCTTAAAAGTTTCTTCCGCCGCGGGAGGTCGAGTTCGCTCATGACGTCGTCGAGGATGAGGACGGGCGCTTCCCCCGCAAGACGGGTGAAAATTTCGACCTCCGCAAGTTTCATGGAAAGCGCCGCCGTCCGCGCCTGCCCCTGCGAACAGTACCCGCGCGCGTCCGCCCCGTCGATGGCGATGCGCACGTCGTCGCGGTGGGGCCCCACCGAGGTGAAGCCGAGGCGAAGATCGCGTTCGTAGGAGGCAGAAAGCTCCGAAAGGAGGCGCTCGGCGATCTCCCCTTCCTCCCCGAGGTACACGCGGTCGGCGGAGAGGGACAGCTTCTCCCCGCCGTCCGTAAGGAAGGAATGCGCCTCCTCCGCAAGGGCGGAGAGTTCCTTTAAGTACTCCCTACGCCGAAGGATGATGCGGGAGGCGTACTTTGCGAGCTGTTCGTCCCACACGGGGAGGGTCTCGCGGACGAGGGTGAGGTCGTGCTCCTTCAGAAGGTTGTTGCGCTGATCGAGGATGCGCTGATAGCGAAGAAGCGCCGTGCAGTAGTCGCGCGAAGTCTGCGAAATGGAGAGGTTGAGGAAGCGGCGGCGCTCGTCGGGCCCGTCGAGGATGAGGCGGAGCTCCCCCGGGGAAAAGAACACGCTGTTCATGTTGCCGAGAAAGTCGACGGTGCGGGTGACCCGATTGCCGTTGACAAAGAGCTCGCGGCGGTTTTCGAATACGGTCGCCCCGAGCGTCACCGAGCCGAACTTCGTCTTGGCCTCGGCGCGGATCATCGCGCAGTCCTCCCCGCGGCGGATGAGCTGGCGGTCGTGGCGGATGCGGAGGGAGGAGCCCGTGCAGAGGTAGAATACGGCCTCCGCGCAGTTGGTCTTGCCCTGTGCGTTCCTGCCCGAGAGAACATTCAGCCCTTCGTCGAAGAAAAAGGTCTCGTCGGCGTAATTTCTGAAATTGTGCAGCGTCAAATTTTTTATCACCATTTCCGCAAAAACACTTTCTTTTCGGAGGATTTTGTATTATAATGGGAATACATCGGAGTACCCAACGCCGATATTATACCAAACTTTCCCGAAAAGAGAAAGCGTTTGAGAGGAAAAAATGGCGGAAAAGGAACAATTCGAAATTTTATGGGACAAGATCCGCGAACGCGCGCAGAAGCTCATCAGCCCGATGTCCTTCGAGACGTTCATCGCGGGGCTCGAGCCCGTCGACGTCATCAACAAGCGGATCTTCCTGAAAGCGTCGACGGAATTCGCCGCGGACACCATCATGCAGCGCCATGCGGAGAAGCTGCGCGAGGCGGTCGTCTCCGCCGACGTCGGGCTCGTCAACTTTGCCCTCATCGTCGACGGGAGCGACGAATACGTCCTTGACGAAGCCCCCGACGCCCTCGAAGAGGTGCGCATCGAGCTCGACAAACGCTTCACCTTCGATTCCTTTGTCGTCGGGACCTCCAATAAATTTGTCTGCGCGGCGGCGAAGTCGGTCGCGGCGGCCCCCGGGGAGAACTTCAACCCCCTCTACATCTACGGCGGCTCGGGGCTCGGCAAGACCCACCTTCTTCAGGCGATCGCCAACGAGATCGGCGAAAAGAAGCCCACTCTCCGCGTCCTCTACACGACGAGCGAAAAGTTCCTCAACGAGTACGTGGACAGCATCATGGACTCCAAGCGGGGGGACGGGAGAGAGGCAAGCGCCCGCTTCCGCAACCGCTACCGCAACGTCGACGTCCTCCTCATCGACGACATTCAGTCGTGGGCGGGGAAGCGCGGCGTGCAGGAGGAATTCTTCAATACCTTCAACGAACTCTATTCGCAGAATAAGCAGATCGTCATCTCCTCCGACTGCCACGCAAAGGAACTGACGACGCTCGAGGAACGCCTCCGCACCCGCTTCGAGGGCGGCCTCATCGCCGATATCCAACCGCCCGACCTCGAGACCAAAGTCGCCATCTTGAAGCGCAAGGCGCTCGAAAAGCGGTACGTCGTTCCCGACGACGTACTTTCCTTCCTCGTCAAGGATTCGGACAGCAACGTCCGCACCCTCGAGGGGCGGCTCAACACCGTCATCTTCGCAAGCAAACTGCACGAGGAGCCCATTTCCCTCAAACTCGCCGCGACCGCCCTTCAGGAGTCCATCATCTCCGACGAACAGGAGGAAGTCACCCCCGACGCCATCATCCGCGCGACCTGCACCTACTTTTCCATCTCGCGGGAGGACCTCCTCGGGCGGAAGAAACTGCAGGAGCTCGTCCGCGCAAGGCAGATCTGCACCTACCTCATGTGCGACATGCTCTCCCTTCCCCTCGTCACCGTCGGGAAGGAGATGGGCGGGAAGGACCATGCGACCGTCATCTACTCCCGCGACAAGATCGCCGAGCTCATGCGCGTCAACGACAAAATTCTGAAGGACGTCAACGACATCAAGAGCGCGATCCTCCGCCAATAAAATTCCTCTCTGCCCGCCGCACGGCGGGCAAACTTATCGCCTATGAACGTTTTTTCCGAAGGACAATACGACGCGGCCGTCATCGGCGCGGGACACGCGGGCGTCGAAGCGGCGCTTGCCCTCGCACGGACGGGACAGCGGACCGTTCTTCTCACCCTCAATCTCGACAGCATCGGCTTCATGCCCTGCAATCCCTCCGTCGGCGGCACCGCAAAGGGGCACCTGGTGCGCGAAATCGACGCTTTGGGCGGGGAAATGGGCCTCTGCGCCGACAAGTGCGCCCTCCAGTACCGCATGCTCAACGAAGGGAAGGGCGCGGCGGTGCGCTCTCTTCGGGCACAGATCGATAAAAACAAATACCATACCGAGATGAAACGCGTTCTCGAGCACACCGAAAACCTCCGCATTCTGCAGGCGGAGGCGGCGGAGATCCTCGTCGAGGACGGCCGCGTCTGCGGACTTCGCACTTCCTACGGCGGCGAAATTTCCTGCCGCGCCGTCGTCGTTGCGACGGGCGTGTACTTAAATTCGCGTACCATTACGGGGGATTTCATCAAGGAGACGGGCCCGAACGGCTTCGAACGGGCGACTCTTCTCACAAAGAGCCTCCTCTCCCTCGGCTTCCGCGTCCGCCGCTTCAAGACGGGCACCCCCGCCCGCCTCGACGGCAGGACGGTCGACTTTTCCGCCCTCCCCGAGCAGAAGGGGGAAGAGACCTACCCCTTCTCCTTCTTAAGCGGGAGCATTCCCGAACGGCAGACGCCCTGCCATCTCGCCTACACCAACGAAAACACCCACCGTCTCATCCTCGATCACCTCGACGAGGCCCCCCTCTACAACGGGACGATCTCCTCGACGGGGCCGCGCTACTGCCCCTCCATCGAGACGAAGGTCGTGCGCTTCCGCGACAAGGAGCGGCATCAGCTCTTCCTCGAGCCC
>CANQQM010000019.1 GCA_947626005.1 uncultured Clostridia bacterium | reverse complement strand
ACCTTCAGTCCGCATATTGCTATGCGTTAGAATTTGATTGCCTTACGTACTTTCCGTTTCACCTCGCCCCGCTCCCCTCCTCGGCCTACACCTCAAAGAAAAACGGAACTTGATTACTTCGTATTTGCTATGCAGTTGTCAATCTGCGATCTCCTGCGAAAGCAGGGCTTCTTCCTTATATAAAGGAAAAGCATGCCGTCTTTCGGACAGCTTAGATATCATACCATTTCAAACAATTTTCGTCAAGCGATTTTCAGCGGCTTTTTTGACTTTTTTAAGGAAATTTCGGGAATTTTTGGCACATTCGCATATCTATGTGCCCCGCCTTTCCCGACCCACAAGATATGGGGAGGCAAGATGCGTTGCCTCCCCATATCGTTTGCTGTTTTATTTGCAGCCGTCGCATTCGCTGCACTTTCCCGAGCACTTCTTTGCGGGTTTTCCCGTGGCGGAATACATGCAGCCCGACCAGCTCCTCTCGGCCGCCGCCCCGCATTTCGGGCATTTGACCGCTTCGTCGAACTTTTTCACGAGTTCCTCGAACTCCTCCCCGCAAACGGGGCAACGGTAGGAAAAAACGGGCATATCCCCCTCCTATTCGCCGCGGTGCCGCCTCTTTTTGGCGCGGGGCGCTTTGACGCGGATGGAATTGGAATAGCGGACGAGGACGAACGCGGAGACGACGGTCACGACGACCGCGATCGCGACGACCGCCCAGAATCCCCATGCGCCGACCCCCTCGAAGGGAACGTCGACGTTCATCCCCCAAAAACTTGCGACGAGCGTCGGGATGGAGATGACGAGGGTGATGACGGCAAGCAGCTTCATGACGATGTTGACGTTGTTGGAGATGACCGAGGCAAACGCGTCCATCGTCCCCGAGAGGATATCCCGGTAGATGTTACACATTTCCATGGCCTGCCTCGTCTCGATGACGACGTCGTCGAAGAGGTCGTCGTACTCCTCGTTTTCGGAGATCGTCTTGAACCGTCCGATGCGGTTGTAGACGTTGAGGTTTGCGGTGAGCGACGTCGAGAAGTAGACAAGGGAGTTCTCGAGCGACAAGAGCTGGATGAGCTCCTTGTTCTTCATGGAACGGTGAAGCTCTGCCTGCACGCGCAGCGACTTCTTGTCGATCTGGCGGAGGTTGGAGAGGAAGCGCTTGGCGTTCCCGAGCATGAAGGTGAGGACGAAAAAGAGAGACCTCTCCGTTTCGACGGCGATGCGGTTCGAGATGAAGTCGCCGAGGACGGGGTTGCCGCGCAGCGACACGGTGACGACGCAGTTCTCGTTGTACACGAGCCCCATGGGGATGGTCTCGTAGGTGTCCCCTTCGTCGGTATCCGTGATGATGGGCGTATCGAGGACGTAGAGGAAGGTGTTGTCGTCCCGTTCGAAACGGGCGGTCTCCTCCTCGTCGAGCGCCGCTTTGAGCATTTCCTCGGGAATTTGGGTGAGGGCCGCGATGTCCTCGACCTCATCGTCCGTCGGGTTGATCATATCCACCCAGCAGCCCTTCTCGAAGGTTTCGAGCCGCTCGGTATCCTTGCCTTTTTCCGATTTGAAAAATTTGATCATAAGCACCTCTCGGGTAAATTTTCGCAACAAAAAACGCACGGAAAAACTCTCCGTGCGCTTAAGGATGCCGACTTACCCGAAAGATACGCCGCCGCGTCCGCCCGATCCGCACGGGAGATGATTTCTCGCGATACTTCGGTAATTTGGCGCAGCGTCCATCGTCTTTTGCTCCTCTTCGAAAGTACCTCTATTATAACCGCTTTTTCCGCGTTTGGCAACTGTTTTCGCCTACTTTTTTCAGATGACGCAAAGTCCTTCGGTAAAACAGTCGAAGAGCTTCGCGGCATTCGCGCCGACGTCCTCGAAACACCCCTTGAGTTCGGCGGGAGAGGCGATCTTCCCCGCATTGCGCGTAAAGTAGCGCGAGAGCGCCGCCGTGAGCTTCTTTTCCCCCGCGACGTCGCGGATGCGGTCGAAGAGGATGACCCCTTTATCGTAGGCGATGCTCCTGTATTCGTACTCCCCCGAATAGGCGGTGAGGGCGCGGTCCATCGTCGTATCCGCTTCGCCGCTCAATTGGGAGCGGACGGAGTAATAGGCGCGGTAGGCGCGTTCGGAGCCCGAGACGACGTCCTCGTACGACACCCCGTATTCGGGATGCGACCCGAGAAAGAGCGCCGCGGAGTACTCGGCAAGCCCTTCGTCCTGCCATGCGTGTTCGAACTGGTTGCTCCCGACCATCGCATACCACCACTGGTGCGCCGTCTCGTGGGCGACGACGGTGGCGACTTCCTCCCCGCGGAGGGAGGAGGAGATCATCGAGAGGGCGGGGAATTCCATCCCGCCGTAGAAAAGTTCGGTCTCGACGACGGCGTAGCGCGGATAGGCGTACTTTCCGAACGTCTCCGAATAGTAGGCAAGACTGTCCGTTGCGGCGGAGAGCGCCCCTTCGGGGTCCCCTCCGTAATAATAGTATGCAACTTCGACGCCGTCCGTTTCCGCCGTGACGCATTGGAAATTTTCTCCGAGGACGAAGGCGACGTCCCGAACGTTCTCGGCGGCGACATGGCAGATCTTTTTGCCCTCTTCGATGCGCTCCTCGGCGGCAAAGCCCGTCGCCACCGTGTACGTTTCGGGGAGGGTGAGGGTGACGTCGTAGTCGGCGCAGACGCTCACGAAGGGGTCGCCGTTGTATGAATAGACATATTCGCGGAAGTCCCCCTCTTCGAAATTGCAGAGGATGGGGTAGAAATTTGCAAGGTTGACCGTCTTTTTCGTCACGCCGAGGCGGTGGGCGACGGAGGCAAGCGCGACGTCGAAGTCGATCTCGACCGCCGCCCTCTCCCCGGGAGAGAGTTCCTCTTGCAAAGTGACGGTGAGGATGTTTTCGTCCTCTCCGCCCACTTCGAACGCCGTCCCGCCGCGCACGGCCTTTATGTGCATCCTCCCGTAGTTCTTGCCGCTATAGTAGGCGGCGCGCTCATAGACGGAGGAGACGGGCGCATACTTCGCGCCCTCGCGGTAGGCATTGGGCCAGAGTTCGAATTTGAGGGAAGAGAGGGGCTCCTCGGACGGATTGACGATCTCCGCCGTCATCGTGGCGGAGAGCATCTTCGTCTCGGGCGTATATTCGGCGGAGATGCGATACAGGCTCCGCTCCTCTCCTTTCGGTGCACAGCCGCAAGTAAGCATGGGGAGCGCGATCGCCGCACCGCACAGACAGCACAAATATTTCCGCATAAAAAATAACCTCCCGGCAGGTCGCCGACAGGTTATTCTTATGAACGGACAGGCGCGGTTATTCCTTTTTCTCCCCTTCCTCCGCGGAATGCGGGGTTTGGGGCGCGGGCTCCGTCGGGACGGAGAACATCCTGCGCTCGGGGGGAAGCTCGAAGGCGGGAACGTCGTCGGAGACGGACCCGTCGTCGAAGGGAAGGTCGACGAAGAGGGCGCCCGAAGGAGCGGGCCTCTCCGCCGCAGACGGCGCTGCGGGTTCGACGGGCGCGAAAGGCGCGACGGGTTCCACAGGCGCGACGGGCGCGAAAGGCACAGCGGGTTCGACGGGCGCTACGGGTTCGACGGGCGTCGGCGCCGCAAACGGTTCCGCGGGAACAAAGGGCTCCGCGGGGGCGGCCGCTTCGGGCACGGGCTCCGCGGGGGCGGCCGTAAAGACAGGCGTTTCGGGAACGGGTGCGGTCTCCGAAAAATCCGTTCCTCCCGCGGGGGGAAGGATGGGCGGCTCTTCGGACGGGGCGGGAAGAAGTCCCTTCGCGGCGAGTTTCGCTTCCCGCTTTACGCGGGCGAGGTATTCGCGCAGGAGCTTTCTCACGGGGCGGATCTTCCCCTTGTAGACGTTGCCCGTGTAGTCGACGACATAGAGGCGGAGAGTGCGGAGCCGCCTCCCGCGCGGGGTCTCGACGAGCACCGTCTCGAGTTCCTCTTCCGTCATGCGGAAGGTGATGGACTTGCGCTGTTCGATGACGATACGGCTGCTGTCCATGATCTCCGTCTTGCGGCGGTAGAGATCGGTGAGCGGGAAGCACACGCCGCCGTTTTTAATGCCGATCTCGGCGACGCCCACTTCGTTGATCGAACGGTTGCCGACCACGAGCTGTGCGTAATTTTCACGCGAGTCGGTGTCCGTCGTGAAGGAGCCGTGCATCTTGAGCCGCTGGACGGCGATGCGGTTCCTTAAGTTGACAAGCAGCATGATCGTCACGAAGAGAAGAACAAAGCTGACGATCCCGGAAATGAGTGCGATGAGCCCGACCCCTTGGTTGAGCCATTCCATATCCGTACCTCCTTGGGTCTTTCTTCCCCCATTATACACCCTCTTTCGGAAAAAAGCAACGGGGTGAGGAAAATTTTCCGAAATTCCTCACCCCGCGGGGGTCACTTTTCTCCGAGGACGGGCGAAAGATACTCCTCGGGGTCGACAAGTTGTTCGTTGAGGGTCATCTCGAAGTGGAGATGGGTCCCGTCCTTTGCCTCCGAGCCGTATGCGTCCGCGACGGCGCCGATCACCTGTCCCTGCGAAAGTTTGCTTCCGACCGAGATCGAACTTACGGGTTCGACAAAGCGGTAGGCGCTCCTGAGACCGCCGCCGTGGTCGACGACGATGAGGTTGCCGAGCTCTTCGCTGAAGCTCACCGCCTCGACCGTCCCCTCCGCGATACAGCGCACTTCCGCTCCCTTTTCCGCCATGAAGTCGATCGCCTTGTGCCGATACCACCGCTTCACCGTGCGGTTCTCGTAGATCTCGTCAAAGCGCACCGCATAGGTCTCGACGGCGATGGGCGAGACGAAACGCACCGCATCTCCCCCCGTTTGGGTGTCGGGCGCGGGGTCCTCTTTCCCTTCGTCGACGGACGGGGGCGGGAGAGGGTCTCCGGGAAGGTTCTCGACGGGCGGCTCGTTTTCGACGGGTCCGTCGACAGGGGGTTCCTCCACCACGCTGCGGTTGCGGTCGGAGACAAAATAGACCGTAAGTACCGTCGCGGCGACAAGGAGCAGCACGCAGATCGCAAGCGCTGCATAGTACAAAATCCTTTTCTTGCTTTTCGTGTTTTCTTCTTTCATACCTATCCTCCGAAATTTGGTTATGTAGATGATTGCCCTCTGCGGGGAAATTTATACCGTCCCCCCGTTAAAATCCGCCGAAGATGACGGGGGAGCCGACGGCGGTCTGCCCCTTTCGAACGGCGATCTGCAAATTTACGGAATGCCCTTCGAGTCCGACGCACCGCCCGAGGTCGGGGGAATAGAGGTAGTAGCTCACCGTCCCCGCCGCCTCCTCGGTAAAAAGGAGCTTGGCGTGGAAGCGGGCTTTGAGCTCCTCGTAGCGGTCTCCTTCAAAGCGGGCGCTCTCGCCGCGCACCGCGGGGAGGAAAAACTTCTCCGCGGCGGGAGAGGAAGAGGAGATACATGCGGCGGAGGAGGAAGTTCCGAGGAAAAATTCATACCCTTCGCCCCCTTCGAAGAGGGGCGCGGAATACACCCCGTAGACGAGAAGAAGGATAAAAAGAACGCCGACCGAAAGACATAGCCCCTTGATGCCCCGCAAAAACCGCATAAAAAATCCTCCCGAGCACTTCGGAAGGATTATTTCCCGCATGGGCGGGGTCTATACCTCATTTTTCCCAGCCAAGCGTCTCGCCGCCGAGAAGGTGGAAATGGAGGTGCGGCACCGTCTGCCCCGCCGAGATCCCCTGATTGGCGACGACGCGGTAGCCCTCCGAAAGACCGAAGGAGGGGGCGAGTGCGCCGATTTTTCCGAGCATGCGCCCGACAAGCGCCTCCCGCTTTTCGTCCATTTCGGAAAGGGCGGCGAAATGCTCCTTCGGCACCGCGAGGAGGTGGATCTTCGTGAGCGGGTGGATGTCCTTGAATACGACCATCTCCCCGTCCTCGTACACCTTGGCGGAGGGAATTTCCCCCGCGACGATCTTGCAAAAGATGCAGTCTTTGTCCGTAGTCATGTTTTCTCTCCTTTTCTTTTTTATTATGCGTGTGCGGGAGTGGGCGGAACCTCCCTTTCCGCGATCTCCGCGCGGATGCCCTCTCCCTCGATCTTTAACAGGCGGACGGTGTGCATTTCCCCCTCCCGCGCCTCGGGGCAGAACACCCGAAGATAGTTCCCCGTGTAGCCGCCGTCCTCCTCGAAGAGGGCCGTGAGCGTCCGTCCGAGGAAGCGCCGTTTGTACCCTTCCTCCGCTTCGGCGGCGCGGCGGATCGCCCGCTCCGTCCTCTCTTTTTTGATTTCGGGGGGGAGATCCCGAAGTTTTGCGGCGGCCGTGCCCTCCCGCGGGGAATAGGGAAAGACGTGGACGTGCGCAAAGCCCGCCTCTTCGATCATGGAGAGGGAGGCAAGGAAGTCCTCCTCCGTCTCCGTCGGGAATCCCGCGATGAGGTCGGTCGTGATCGCGGCGTCGGGGAAGCGGGAATATACCCTCTTGCACGCCTCGAGGTACTCCTTCCGCGTGTATTTTCGGTTCATCTTGCGGAGCACCGCGTCCGACCCGCTCTGTAGGGAGAGGTGGAAGTGCGGGGCAAGGTTTCCCGCTTTTTGGGCAAGGTCGAGGAAGCGCTCGGAGACGGCGCTCACCTCCAAGGAGCCGAGACGGATGCGCGCGGGGACTTCGGAAAGGCGAAGAAGAAGCTCCCCGAGCCCGCCCTCCGCGCTTTGATAGGCGGAGAGGTCGACGCCGGTAAGTACGATCTCCTTCGCGCCGCACGCCGCGGCCTCGGCGACCACAGAGCCCATCTCCCGCGAACGCGCCCGCCCGCGGAGGTAGGGAATGATGCAATAGGAGCAGAAGCGGTTGCAGCCGTCCTCGATGCGCAAAAAGGCACGCGTCTTGTTTCGGACGGGGAACGGGAGCTCGGAAAAGGCCGTCTCCTCCTCACGGAATACCCCCTCCCTTTCGAGAAGTTCGGGGATCCTGTCCTTTCGCATCGCCCCGCCGACGAAGGTGACCCCCTTGCGGGCCGCAAAGGAGGAGGGCGCATGCTCCGAGGCACAGCCGAATACGAGCACCTTTGCGGAGGGATTGGCGCGGAGCACCCGCGTGACCGCCTGACGGCTCTTCCGCTCCGCCTCCGCCGTGACGGCACAGGTGTTGATGAGGTAGAGGTCTGCCCGTTCGAGGCGGTCGGTGACCTCGTACCCCCGCTCCTTCAGGGCCTGCATGAGGGAAGCGCTCTCCACCTCGTTGAGCTTGCATCCGAGCGTAAAGACACAGGCCTTCATCCGAGTTCTCCCATCGCGCGGGCAACGAGGGTGCAGACGGCGATCGCCGCCGTCTCCGCGCGGAGGATGCGCTTCCCGAGCGAAATGCCGGAATATCCCATCGACTTTGCGAGCGCGAATTCCTCCTCGGAAAATCCCCCTTCGCTCCCGACGACGATGGCGCAGCTCTTCGTATCCGAAAAGTCCGCCCCCTCGTCGCTCTTTTGGAGAAATTCACAGGCAAACAGCTTTTTTTCGCACCCCATTCCGCATTTCAGCGCCTCCTCGAAGCCGAGAAGTTCGACGGCGGGGGCACGGGCGCGGAGGCACTGCTTCGCCGCCTCCCGCGCGACCCGTTCGAAGCGGGCGAGTTTGTTTTCGTTGACGTACGCAGAGGAGTAGCGGGAAGTGAACACGACGATGCGGGAGACGCCGAGCTCGGTCGCCTTCTGGATGACGAGCTCCGTCTTGTCCCCCTTGAGCGCCCCGACGAGGAGAACGATTTCCTTCTCGGGTTCCCGATTCGAGGGAGTTTCGCCCGTCACATGCAGAAGGAGACGGTCGCGCTCCACGCGGGAGACGATCGCCGAGTACTCCCTTCCGCTGCCGTCGAGAAGGACGACTTCATCCCCCTCCGAGAGCCGAAGGACGTTCTTCGCATGGCGGAATTCTTCGCCGATCAGCGCCGTTTCCGCGCACACGGTATCGATAAAAAACCGACGGGGCGTCATTTTGCCTCCCTTAGGACGAGGGCGCACCACTCCCCTTTTCTTGCCTCTTTGACGGGGATAAGCCCCGCCTCTTCAAATGCCGCCTTCACCTTCTCCATACGGTCGGGGAGAATGCCCGATAAGATGACCCGTCCCCCCGCATTCAGATGCGAACGCGCCGCGGGGGCGAGGGCGACGAGGATCTCCGCCGTGATGTTGGCAAGGATGAGGTCGGCGGAAATTTGCGTATCGTCCGCGAGGTTGCGCTCTTCGACGGCGATCTTGCCCTCCACGCCGTTCTTTTTCGCATTGTGTCTTGCGCTCGAGACGGCGACGGGGTCGACGTCGGTGAGGAAGCATTTTTCCGCTCCGAGCTTCGCCGCCGCGATGCCGAGAATACCGCTCCCGCAGCCGATATCGAGTACATGCTCCCCGCGTTTTAGTTCTTCCTGCAAAAATTCGAGGCACATGGCGGTCGTCTCGTGCTCCCCCGTGCCGAAGGCCATGTTCGAATCGAGAAGGATGACCTTCTCCCCCTCCTCCGCGCGGTATTCGATCCACTCGGGCACGACGACGATCTTTCCGATATGGATGGGACGGAAGTGCTTCTTCCAGATCTCGATCCAGTCGTCGCCGTCGATCTCCCGCTTGGTCTCCTCAAGGGTGCCGAAGTCGATCTCCCCCGCGCTCCGTTCCCTGCAGGAGTAGACCTCCCGCATGATGTCGGGGATCTCCCCCTCCTTCTCGGGGAGGAGGAAGGCCTTTACGAGCACTTCGTCGGGGAGGGATCGGAAGTTTTCGTCGAGGTAGTCCCAAAAGACGCCCGTCTTGCCGCTTTGGAGGGCAATGACGTCGTTGCGGTCGGAGACGGCGACCCCGCCCTCCGTGTAGTTCCAGAGTACGTCCGCGACGAGCTCGGAGGCCTCGCTCGTCGTGCGGATGGTGAGTTCGAGATATTTCATGAGAATATTATAGAATACCCGCTCCCAAAAGTCAACAATTTCCCGCCTCGGCGCGACCTCTTTCCGCCCTTTCTCTATGCAAAAAGGCAACGGGGACCGTTGCCTTTTTGCATAGCCGTATGGTTACTTTTTGTATGCTTCCTTTCCGTAGAGGGCGGAGAGGGCGTCGGAGTACTTCTTGGAGCGGTCGAACTGCTTTATGTCGTACTCCTGCTCGGAGAGCGCCTTTTTTTGCTCCTTGGTGAGCTTTGTCGGGACCTCCACAAAGACGGTGAGGTAGAGATTTCCCGTACCGTTCTTGTTCTTGATCCCCTTTCCGCGCACCGTGAAGGTGGTTCCCGACTGCGTTCCCTCGGGGATGGTGTACTCGAACGCATCGTCGAGGCCGGGGACCATCACCTTTCCGCCGAGCGCCGCCGTACGGAAGGAGATGGGAAGATCGACGTAGAGGTCGAGGTTCTTGCGCTTGAAGAGGCGGTGGGGCTCGACGCGGAACACGACGATGAGGTCGCCCGGGGCGCCGCCCTCCGCGCTCGCCTGCCCGTAGCCGCGTTTGCGCATATAGGAATCGGTATCCGCGCCTGCGGGGATATCGATGGAGATCTTCGTGTCGCGGCGGAGATAGCCGCGGCCCTTGCAATCGGGGCACTTTTCGGTGACGATCCTGCCGCTGCCGCCGCAATCGGGGCATGCGCCGACGCGCACCGTCCGTCCGAAAATGGTCTCCTGCGAAAAGCGGATCTGCCCCTTTCCGCCGCACTTGGTGCACGAACGGAAGGCCGTTCCGTCCTTGGCGCCCGTCCCCTTGCATGCGGGACAGGGCTCGTTGCGCGTATAGCTGAGGTCCTTTCGGCACCCCTTCGCCGCATCCATGAAGCTGAGGGTCATCCGAAGTTGGATGTCCTCCCCCGTGGTGTCGCGCTGAACGGACGCGCCGCCGCCGAATCCCGAAAAGATGGAGCCGAAGATGTCCTCGAAGCCGAATCCGCCGAATCCGCCGCCGCCCATGCCGCCCATTCCTCCCATACCGGGATGGGCCTGCTCGTAGTCGTAAGCGGCGCGTTTTTGCTTGTCGGAGAGCACTTCGTTCGCTTCGTTGATCTCCTTGAATTTCTCGGCGGCAAGGTTGTCGTTGGGGTGAAGATCGGGGTGGTACTGCTTGACGAGCTTTTTATACGCCGCCTTGATCTCCTCCTCGCTTGCGTCCTTACTGACGCCAAGGATCTCGTAATAATTCTTTTTTTCTGCCATGATCGATCCCCGTGACCTGTGAAAAGCCGCGTAGGCGGCTTTTCGGGATTTGGGTCTTTGTGTTTTCTAAGGCGTTACTGGTGGAACTCCGTGTCGTCGCCGCTCTCGCCGCCCTGCTGCGCATTCGCCGCGCCCTGCTGATAGAGCTTGGCGATGACGGGCTGGATCTTGTCGGAGAGCGTCTCGAATGCTTCCTTGTACTTCTCTTCGTCGTCGGCGTCGAGGGCTGTTTTCGCCTCTTCGACGGCGTCTTTGAGCACATTCTTATCCTCTTCGGAGAGCTTGCCTTCGGGGTCTTTGAGCGTCTGTTCGACGGAGAAGATGAGCCCGTCGAGCTTGTTGCGCTCCTCGACCTTTTGCTTGCGCTTCTTGTCCTCTTCGGCGTACTGCTCGGCCTCTTTGACCGCCCGATTGATCTCGTCCTCCGAGAGATTGGTCGAGGACGTGATCGTGATATCCGTGCTCTTGCCCGTGCCGAGGTCCTTCGCCTCGACGTGCACGATGCCGTTCGCGTCGACGTCGAAGGTGACTTCGATCTGCGGGATGCCGCGGGGGGCGGGCGCGATGCCCGTCAGCATGAAGCGGCCCATCGTCTTGTTGTCGCGGCAGAACTCGCGTTCGCCCTGAAGGATGTGGATCTCCACGCTCGTCTGGTTGTCTGCCGCCGTCGAGAACACCTGGCTCTTCTTGACGGGGATGGTCGTGTTCCTGTCGATGAGACGGGTGAACACGCCGCCGAGCGTCTCGATGCCGAGGGAGAGGGGCATGACGTCGAGAAGGAGGACGTCTTTGACTTCGCCCGTGAGGACGCCGCCCTGGATCGCCGCGCCGATCGCGACGCATTCGTCGGGGTTGATGCCCTTGAAGGGCTCCTTCCCCGTGATCTCCTTGACCTTCGCGACGACCGCGGGAACGCGGGTCGACCCGCCGACGAGGATGACCTTGTCGATGTCGTTATAGCTGAGCCCCGCGTCCTTCATCGCAAGCCGCATGGGCTCCGCCGTCTTTTCGATGAGGTCGGAGATGAGCGCTTCGAACTTCTGGCGGGTGATCTCGAGCTCGAGGTGGGCGGGGCCCGCGTCCGTCATCGAGATGAAGGGCAGGGAGATCGAGGTCGAATTCATGCCCGAAAGCTCGATCTTCGCCTTCTCCGCCGCCTCCTTGAGGCGCTGCATCGCCATCTTATCCTTGGAGAGGTCGACGCCGTGGCTCTTCTTGAATTCCTCCACCATGTAGTCCATGATGCGCTTATCGAAGTCGTCGCCGCCGAGCATGTTGTTCCCGTTCGTCGCAAGCACTTCGAAAACGCCGTCTGCGATCTCGAGGATAGAGACGTCGAAGGTGCCGCCGCCGAGGTCGTAGATCATGACTTTGCTGTTTTCCTTCTCCTTGTCGAGCCCGTAGGAGAGCGCCGCCGCCGTGGGTTCGTTGATGATGCGGAGAACGTTGAGCCCCGCGATCTTGCCCGCGTCCTTCGTCGCCTGACGCTGGGCGTCGGTGAAGTAGGCGGGGCAGGTGATGACGGCGTCGGTGACCTTCCCGCCGAGGTAGGCCTCCGCGTCCGCCTTGAGCTTGGAGAGGATCATCGCCGAGATCTCCTGCGGGGAGTAGCTCTTCTCGTCGATCTTTACCTTATAATCCGACCCCATTTTGCGTTTTATGGAGATGACCGTCTTGTCGGGGTTGGCGACCGCCTGACGCTTCGCCACCTGCCCGACGACACGGGAGCCGTCCTTTTGGAATGCGACGACGGAGGGAGTCGTGCGGGAGCCCTCCGCATTGGCGATGACGACGGGTTCGCCGCCTTCCATCACCGCTACGCACGAATTGGTCGTGCCCAAATCGATACCGATCACTTTCGACATACTGTTTATTCTCCTTATTTCATTCGATAAAAGTTTTTTATTTTACGACGATGACCTGCGCAAAGCGGAGAACTTTTCCGTTCTGCTCATAGCCCTTTACGTACACTTCGCGCACCGTCCCGCTTGTTTCGCCCTCTTTGGGCTCGACCGCCATGATGGCTTCGCACTTCTCCGCGTCGAAGGGCTGCCCGACGGGGTCGATGACGGTGATCTTCTCCTCCTCGAGCACCTTCTCGAAGGCCTTGACGACGAGTTCGATGCCGCGGCGCGTCCCTTCGCTCTCGCAGGAGGCAAGCGCCCGCGCAAGGTTGTCGGCGATGGGAAAGAGCTTCCCGACGACGTCCGCCCGCCCCTCGAGGTAGCGCTGTGCGCTCTGCGCCGCCGTGCGCTTGCGGTAATTTTCGTATTC
This sequence comes from uncultured Clostridia bacterium, assembly GCA_947626005.1. Taxonomy (GTDB): domain Bacteria; phylum Bacillota; class Clostridia; order Christensenellales; family Borkfalkiaceae; genus Gallimonas. Next base: position 10,414 of record CANQQM010000019.1, on the reverse strand, counting down.
GGCGGTCACCGAATACCACTTCCGTTTGAGGTCCTCCGCTTCGGCAAGCGCCGCCTGCAGCTTTTCCTCTTGTTCGCTTTTTCCTTCTTCGGGGGCGGCTTCCGCTGTTTCTGAAATCTCTTCGGCCTCTTTCTTCTCTTCTACGGGCGCGGAGGGGGCCTTTTCGGGGGCGTCCGCCTTCTTCTTCTTTTCCACTTGGCACCTGCTTTTTCGTATTTGACATCTTTAATATAATGTAAAAAGAAAAACTCTAAACGGATTTTGCGCAAAAAAATCCGACTTTTCGGGAAATTTTTTTCGGATGAGACTTTACAAGCGGGCCAAATTATATTAAAATAGGTACAGGAGGACGGAATATGGAAACAAACGCATTCGAACTCTTTGCCAAGCGCAATCATAAGGTCAGCGTCCGCGTCATGCCCGGGCACTTCGTGACCCAGCACTCGCACATCAACTACTGCGTGGATATGACGCGGCTCAAATCGGAGATGAACCTCGCCCGTGCGGCCGCCAAGCTGTTCGCGGAGAGCTTTTCGGGCGTCTCGGTCGATACGATCATCACCCTCGACCGCATGAAGATGGTCGGCGCCTTCGTCGCGGAGGAATTCGCAAGCTCCCCGGGGCTCAACATGAACCAGGAGATCGCGGTCGTCACCCCCGAATTCACGGCGGACGAAAAGCTCATTCTGCGCGACAATCTTATCCCCTATGTGAAGAACCGCCGCGTGCTCATTCTCACGGCGACGGCGACGACGGGGATCGCGGCGATGGGCGCCATCCGCGGCATCCGCTACTACGACGGCGATCCCGTCGGGGTCGCGGCGGTGTTCGGCGGGAAGTTCGAGATCCCGGGCGTGCCCGTAAAGACGCTGTTCGGCGTCGAGGATCTTCCCAACTACGCCTCCTATTCCCCCGGGGAATGCCCGATGTGCAAAAACGGCGTAAAGATCGACGCGCTCATCAACTCCTACGGCTACAGCAAGATCTGACCTTACAAGCAGCAGAAAATTTCCCTCTCCCCTTCCGCCGAAATTCGGGCGGAAGGGGATTTTTTCGGCACATGCCCCGCCTCTTTTCCCCTTTCCGTGTTACAATATAGTCGCGGCGGGTAGGAATGAGGTGATTATGACGTTTGTTCGGTTCATAAGCGCGTTCCGACTGTACAGCGCGGACGTGCTGCTACTCGCGCTCGGAGTGACGCTTCTTACGTCCCTCCTCAAAACGACGGTCTTTAAGTCGTTCGACAAGAAGGTATTCGTCTTTCTCCCCTTTGCGCTCGGGCTTATTCTGTATGCGGTCTACCGCATGCTCGTAACGCTCAGCGTCGCCCCTTTGGCGTCCGATCTGTGCCGCACGCTCGAAGGCGGGTTCGGCTGCGGCTGTGCGGCGACGCTCTACTATGTGTTCTACGAGCAGTTCCTGCGCGGAAAGTTCTCCGATCCCCTCTGTCCTCTCCTCGAGTGCGTTCCCGAAGAGGAGCGCACCCGCGCCGCAAAGGAGCTGTATGCGGGATGCCGCGACCTCGAGGCGGACGAGCGCATCGAATATCTTAAGGAGAATCTCAATACCTATGCCGATCCGCCCCTTTCGGAGGCGGAACTCGAGGCGACCGCCCTCCTCATCGCGGAGTACCTTTCCTCGATCGGCAAATGACCGTCCTGCCCGAAGCGGCCGCTTCGGGCAGCTTTTTCCCCTTTCCGCCCCGCCGCATAAAAACGGCGGGGCTTCTCATACTTCTCGTATGAAAAACGTAACGGCCGCGCTCGGACGGAGCAGGGAAGCGCTCAAAAAGCTTCTCCCCGCGGAGGACATCCTCACCTTCGACTTCCGCTCGGAAAACGGCATCTCCTTTTCCTGCATCTTTGCCGACCCCATCACCGACAAACAGCTCCTCGGCGAAGAGGTCATCCGCCCCCTCTCCCGCTATAAGGGCGAAGCGAAGGCGGAGGAGGTCGCAAGTAAGGTCACCTCCCCCGAGATCAAGCGGGAAAAGTCGCTCGAAAAGCTCGCCGCGGAGGTGCTTGCGGGCAATCCCGTCCTCCTCTTCGAGGGGATGGACGAGGCGGTCGTCGCGGGCACCAAAAAGGTATTCACCCGCGCCATCGCCGAACCGTCGACGGACGTCGCCGTAAAGGGCCCCCGGGAGGGCTTCATCGAGGATCTCAAGACGAACACCTCCCTCATCCGCCGCCGCTTCAAGACGGGAGAGCTCCAAATCGACACGGTGGAGATCGGCCGCCGCTCCAAGACATGCGTCTCCGTCTGCTATCTCGAGGGGACAAGTGTGCAAAAAACGGTCGAGGAGGTCAAGAAAAAGCTCTCGGAGATCGACATCGACGCCGTCCCCGATTCCTCCTATCTCACCCACTTCCTCTCCTCCCGCCCCTACTCCCTCGTAAAGCAGGTGGGGACGACGGAAAAGCCCGACATCTTCTGTGCGAAGATCGCGGAGGGCAGGGTGGGGATCCTCGTCGACGGGTCTCCCATCGCGCTCACCGTCCCCTACCTCCTCGTGGAGGATTTCCAGTCGAGCGAGGACTACTTCGTTCCCCCCTACCGTGCGACGTTTACCCGCCTTCTGCGCCTCTTTGCCGTCGTTGTCGCGATCTACCTTCCCGCCTTCTATGTGGCGGCGCAGCTCTTTAAGCTCCAGCTCTTCCCCGTAAAGCTCCTCCTCACGATCGCGGGGAGCATCCGCGACATCCCCTTCTCCCCGTCGCTCGAGATGCTGCTCGTCCTTCTCGTCCTCGAGGTCCTCAACGAGGCAAGTATCCGCATGCCCAAATACGTCGGGATGGCGCTCTCCGTCGTCGGGGCGCTCGTCCTCGGAGAGACGGCGGTGAGTGCGGGATTCGTCTCCACGCCCGCCATCATTATCATCGCGTTCAGCGGGATCGGGCTGTATGCGGTGCCCAACCTCATCGAACAGACGAGCGTGCTCCGCCTTGCGATGCTGCTCGTCGCGGGGAGCGTCGGGCCGTACGGGATCATCCTTGCGACCGCCTTTCTCCTCTACTATCTCGTGTCGACGGAGAACTTCTCCGCCCCTCTCCTTGCCCCCTTTGCGCCGCTCACGGGGCGGGACCTCCGCGATTCCGTTCTGAAGTACAACCTCGGCTCCCTCGAAACGCGCCCGCGCACCCTCAAAAGCCCGAACAGGAGGCGACTCTCATGAACAAAATTTCGACAAGACAGCTCTACTTTCTCCTCGCCTGCATCATGCCCGCGGGGAAACTCCTGCTCCTTCCCACCCGTCTTGCGGAGGCCGCGGGGAACGACCTTCTCTTCCCCGCCGCCGCGTGCTACCTCTTGGAGGCGGGGGCGGTGTTCTGCGTCCTCCTCCTTGCGGAGAGAAACACTTCCCTCTACGACCTTTTGAGGGAGCGGGTGGGGAAGGTCGCCGCGGGAATTCTCCTTGCCCTTCTCTCCCTCTTTCTCCTCTTTGCGGCCCTCCTTCCCCTCATGGAACAGCGCCTCTTCGTGCAGAGCATCTTCTACGATACCCTGCCCTCTCTTGCCGCCTTTGCCCCCTTCTTCCTCTTTGCGGCCTACCTCTGCGCAAAACCCCTCTTCTCCCTCGGGAGGATGTGGGACCTCCTTGCCCCCGTCGCGATCGCGGGACTGCTCGGCATTCTCGTCCTCTCGGTGGGGAGTGCGAAGTTCGGGGCGCTCCTCCCCGTCGGGGCGGGCGGCGGACGGGGATTTCTGAAGGGGAGCGCGGCGGCCGCCTGCTGGTTCTTCGACGCTCCTCTCCTTCTCCCCATGCTCGGACACATCGACGCAAAGAAGGGAACGGCGTGGCGGGGCGCCCTCTTCTACCTTGCGGGGGGCGGGGCGATCCTTTTCTACCTTGCCGTATTCTATGCGATCTATGCGGAAACGGCGGTCAATCAGCTGTTTGCGTTTGCCAATACCTCCAAGTACTTTGCGGGGATCACCGTCCTCGGGCGCATCGACTACCTCTTCATCTTCGCGCTTGCCCTCGTGATGGCGTTCTATGCGGCGCTGCCCCTTCAGGCAAGCGTCGGGTGCTGGACGCAGACCTTCCGCGCCAAGCCCCTTCCCGTCCTTCTCTCCGTCCTCTTTTCCGCCCTCTTCTTTGCCCTCCTCTCCCTCCTCGATCTTCGCTTCGGCGACGTAATGGACTGCATTTCGGGGACCCTCTTTTGGATCTTCCCCGCGATGTCGGCGGGACTTCCCCTCCTCCTTCTTCTCCTCTTATGGAGGCCCCGCCGTGCGTAAATTTCTGAAAACGCTTCCGATGAAGCTCTATCTTCTGCTCCTTGCCGCCGTCCTCTTCTCCTTCTTCTCCAACGACTTCGGGCTCGTCGATATCCAAAAGACGGCGATCATCCTCGCCGCCGGCGTCGACAAGACGGAAAACGGCTTCCTCCTCACCGCCCAGATCGCCGTCCCCAAGGGGAGCGACCGCACGACGGGGGGAACGTCGAGCGTGGAGATCGAGGCGGAGGGGAAAACGGTCTCCGACTGCGTCACGAGCATCTACTCCAAGACGGGCTGGGTGCCAAAGCTCGTCTTTTGCGACCTCATCGTCCTCGGGGAGGAGACGGCGAAGTCCGACGTCATCTCCCACCTCAATTACTTCCTCCGCAACGAATACATGCCCGACTCCTGCCTCGTCGCGGTGTGCGAAGGGAGCGCGAAGGAGCTCCTCTCCTCGACAAGCGCCCTCGCCGACGCCTCCTCCCTTGCGATCGAACAGCTCTTCTCGGACGCGGCGCAAAAGTCGGGGAAGGTCATGCCCAATACCTTAAAGGAATTTGCGATCGGCTACTACGGCGTGTCGAAGAGCAGCTACCTCCCCTTCCTCCGCATGGCCGATCAGGAGGGAGCGGAGAACGCGGCAAGCGGCAGTTCTTCCGGCGGGGAGGGAACGGAGCCCCAGAAGATCTACACCGCCGAGGAGACGGCCATCTTTTCGGAGGGGAGAATGGTGGGCCTGCTCTCCCCCGAAGAGACGCTGCTTTTCAGCATGCTCGAGGGGAAGGTCTTTGCGGGGACGCTCTCGGCGGAACGGGAGGGCGAACCCGTCACCCTCACCGTCCTCAAGAACGACGGAAGCGTCTCCCTGAAGGGGGAGGACGCCCCGAAGGCCGTTCTCTCCGTCTCCCTCGTCGTGCGGCTCTGCTGCCGCGGCGTGACGGCGCCCATTGCCGACGTCTCGGACGACAGCGTCCCGAAGGAGGTCCTCGAAAGCGCCGCCTCCGCCCTCAAAGAACATGCCGCCGCCCTCTTCGAACACGCAAAGAGCGCGGGGTGCGACCTCTTCAATTTGAAAAGGACCCTCTACCGTACCTCCCCCAAGCGGTACGCGAAGTGGAAGGACCTCCTCCCCGGGGCGGCGGAGGTCGCCCTCGACGTCTCCGTCTCAAGTAAAAAGTGAGCCAAAAAAATTTTCCGAAAAATTTTTCCCAAAACTATTGACAGATTGGAAATCTATGCTATAATGAAAGCAGAAAAAGAAAGTAGCTCACAAAAAAAGTTACTTTCAAACAAGGCGGGAATACTCCGATGGGCAGATAAAACTGACTGCGGACAACAGACTGAGAAGCGGACGGGAAAGTTCGCATTCACAGGGGAGCCGTGAGAAGGCAGACAAGGTTCCCGCAGAAATCATATCGGGAGGTACAACGATATGAACGTCATTCTTCAAGGCTTGAAGATCAGGTGAAAGGAGGATACGCCAATGTACCATTTCAATCGAGGGGCCAAATAACCGACTTCCCAATTCGAGCGGCATAAAAGCATGAGCTTTCCGCAAAGGGAATATCCCCAAAGCACATGAAGTCGGAGAAAAGCGCCCCGCCCGAGGAAATGTCCTCCGCGGGAATGCGGAACAAGAAAACTCGGGAGGCGACGAAAGTCACCCGACACAACTGAATACCCGATAGATTCCCCCCGCGTGAAAACGCGGGGGTTGTTTTTTCGCTTCCCCTCTCCTTCCGCGGCAAATTTTCGGTTTTTCGACAAGGGTAGACGATTTCCCCGCCCAAAGGCGCTCATAATTTCTCTATAATGGGAAGAAAGGAGGGGATGTGATGAAAAAACCCGACCCGAAACTTTTTTTGCTCTTTCTTGCGCTTGCGGGAGGGATGCTCTTTTTTAACTTCTCGATGCCGCAAAGGGAACCCGTTGCCTTCGCGCTCTTTTTTGCCGCAATCTGCTGCGGGCTCGACCCCTTCCTCTCGGGAGGGGCCTACCTGCTTTCCACCCTTCCCTCCCTCTCTGCCGCCGTCACCCTCTCCGCCGCCGTGCAGATCTTCTTCTTTGTCACCCTTGCCTGCCTCTACCGCCGCTTCAAACGGCAGATGGGGTACGAAAAAGTCGGGTATGCGCTCCTTGCGCAGCTCCCCTTCGTCTTTCTCTTTCCGCATACGGGCTACGCCCTTTTGCCCTTTTCTCCCCTTTGGCAGAAGGCGATCTTTTCCGTCTTTCTCGTCCTCTTGTCCCTTCTCTTCGAGGGGGGACTTTCCGCCCTCCTCACCCGTGTGTTCCGCTGCCGCCTCGGCGGGGGAGAACTCATGGAGGTCGCGCTCTTATGGCTCTTTTTGGGGCTCGGGATCTACAACGCGCTCGGCGCGGCGGCGTTCGGGCTCCTCTCCCTCTTTGCCCTCCTCCTTGCGGTCGTGCTCCTGAAAAGTTCCGCCGCCGTCGTGTTTGCGATCGTCCTCTCCTTCCCCCTCCTCCTTGCGGGCCGCACCGCCGTTCCCGCCGCCGAATACGCCCTCTACGCCTGTCTTGCCCTCCTCGCCGTGCCCTACGGGACCCCCGCCGCCGCCCTCTCCCTCCTCGTGAGCTTCCCCCTCGCGATGTACTTCGAAGGCCTCTATGCGCGGGGGGTGTGGGAGATCGTCCTCACCCTCCTCTCGGCGGCGATCCCCGCCCTCCTCGTCTCCTGTTTCCCCCGCCGCGCCCTGCAAAAACTGCGGAAAAGTCTCCTCTTTTACAGGGAACGCACCTTGCCGCGGGTCGCGATCAACCGCAACCGCCGCGCCGTCGGGGAACAGCTCTATGAGGTCTCCTCCCTCTTTCGGGAGATCGAAAACGCCTTCGACCTCAAAGAGCCCGAGGACCGCCTCGGCATGCGTCTCCGCGAAAAGCTCGTCTCCTCCCTCTGCGCGGGGTGTCCCAACCGCAAAAAATGCGAACGTTCGGGGGTGTATGAGAGCATGGATAAGCTCATCGCCGTCGGAAAGGCCAAGGGGAGGGTCAACCTCATCGACCTCCCCACCGAACTTTCGAAGGCGTGCAACAACTCGGCGGGGCTCCTCTTCACGCTGAATAAGCACCTTTCGGACTACCGTCGGGTGACGGGAGAGCTCGAATCGGCGCGGGAGGGGCGGCGGCTGCTTGCCCAACAGGCGCACGGGGTGAGTGAGATCTTGCGCGATATCGCCCTCGAACAGAGCGAAGAGTACGTCTTTTCGGACGAGGAACATCTTCTCGGCGCGGCGCTTGCCAAGGCGGGGCTTTTGAGCTCGGAGATCTTCCTCTACGGCGAAGGGAGCGGATTCACCGTTTCCGTCACCCTCGAGAGCAAGGTGAGCGGAAAGCGCGTCGCCGCGATCGCGTCGAAAGCCCTCTCCGTCCCCCTCACCCTCTCCGAGAAGATCCCCTTGACCGCCGACCGCGCCTGCTTCATTCTGAAGAGGAAAGCCAACTTCGACGCGGCGTTCGGCGTCGCCGCACGCACCAAGGAGGGCGAAACGGCAAGCGGGGACACCCATTCCATCCTGAAGATCGACGAGAGGAGGTTCCTCGTCGCCCTCTCCGACGGCATGGGGAGCGGGGAAGAGGCGCGTACCGTGTCCGACCGCACCCTCTCCCTCATCGAGAGCTTTTATAAGGCCAAGATGCCCTCCGAGACGGTGCTCTCCACCGTCAACAACCTTATCGCCTTCTCCGCCGACGAGACCTTTTCCTGCCTCGACCTCGCCGCCGTCGACCTCGACACGGGGGTCGCCGACGTCGTCAAGATCGGCTCCCCCGTCGGGTTCGTCCTCTCGGGAGAGACGCTGCAGGTGCTCGAGGGGGAATCCCTCCCCATCGGCGTGCTCGAGGCCGTTCACCCCGCCACCCTCCGCGTCGAGATGAAGGCGGACGACTTTTTGATCTTTATGAGCGACGGCGTGACCTCGGCGTTCGGGTCCTCCTCGGAGCTGTGCGCCTACCTCTCCCGTCTGCACCCTCTGAACCCCCAATCGCTTGCGGAGGAGATCTTGAAAAACGCCCTCGGCCGCTACAAGGGCCGCGCGGAGGACGATATGACCGTCGTCACCGTAAAACTCACCGCCCCCGCCTGACCGACCGAAAAGATGATGAGAACGTAAAACAAGCGCCCGCCCCGCCATGAAAATGGCGGGGCGGGCGCTTGTCTCATTCCCCGAAACAACGGGGCTTACAGGTCCTTCTTGATCTCTTTGATGACGAAGTCGGCGATGTAGCGGCAGCCGCGGTGGGTCGGATGGACGCCGTCGACCGCGAACTGGGCGGGGTCGATGTCCTGCGTCACGCCCGTGAACACTTCGTCCATCGGGATGAGCGGGATCCCCTCCCGCTCTGCGATCTCGCGGATGATGCCGTTGAATTTGTTGAGGTAGGGGCGGAGGCGGAGCTTGTCCCCCATGTTGAGCGCAAACGGCTGCAGGATGAGGATCTTCGCATGCGTCCCCTTGAGAATTCGCACCAGTTCCTCGTAATTGGCACGGAATTCCTCCGCCGTCGTCTCTACGCCGATGAGGAAACGGTGCCAAACGTCGTTTATTCCGACCTCGAGCACGACGACGTCGGGCTCCTCCTTCACGACGTCCTCTTCGATGCGCTTAAGGAGCTGTTCGGTGCGGTCGCCGCCCACGCCGCGGTTCAAAATCTCGAAATCCCGCTCGGGATAGAGGAGGCGGAGCTTCTGCGCCGCGATCTTCACATACCCGGTGCCGAGGTCGGCAGGGTCGAGAAGGTTGCGATTGGACTCGGAAATGGAATCGCCGAAAAAGATGATTTTCATGCACCGTCCCCCCTCATTTCAGATAGGTCTCGCGATAAGTCTCGAGGCATTTGCGGATGATCTCGACCGCCTCGTCGCGGTGGGCGATCTCGCGGACCGCCGTCTTTTTGTGCTCCAACGTCTTGTACACCTCGAAGAAGTGCATCATCTCGTCGAACACGTGCTTGGGCAGCTCGTGGATGTCGTAATAGCTGTTGTAGGTGGGATCCTTCTGCGGGATCGCGATGATCTTCTCGTCGAGCATGCCGCTGTCGATCATCTTGATGACGCCGATCGGATAGCAATTGACAAGCGTCATGGGATAGATCGCCTCGTTGGTGAGGACGAGGACGTCGAGCGGGTCGCCGTCGGCGGCAAGCGTGCGCGGAATGAATCCGTAGTTGGCGGGGTAGACCGTCGAGGTGTAGAGGACGCGGTCGAGCTTGAGGATGCCCGTTTCCTTGTCGAGTTCGTATTTGGCTTTGCAGCCCTTCGGGATCTCGATGAGCGCTTCGAAGCTGTTGGGCTTGATCCGCTCTTCTCCGATATCATGCCAGATGTTCATCGCTTATGCTCCTTTGGTCTCTATTTTACCACATTTGCGGGGTCTGTGCAACCCGTAGCATAAAAATTTTCGAAAATTTTTCCTTTGGACGAAAATATACTTTGACAACCGCCGCGATTTATGGTAAGATGGATATAGCGCTTGAGGAAGGAGAGCCGCTCCTCACGCTTTTGCGCAAGCGCGACCCAATTTGCCCGTCAGGGCTCACCTCACGGAAATTCTTTCGCAGAAAGAATTTCGTGAACATTTTCGTGAATATGCAGAAGTACCCAAGAGGCTCAAGGGGCTCCCCATTAAGGAGAGTAGTACCTGTGAAAGGTAGCACGAGTTCGCCCCGACTGAGGTTTCTATTTGCGCTACTAAAGTCGGCACGAACGCCGAAGGCGTGAAGTAATCTCGTCTTCTGCGCCAAACCGACCCAATTTGCCCGTCAGGGCTTACAACCTCACGGAAATTCTTTCGCAGAAAGAATTTCGTGAACATTTTCGTGAATATGCAGAAGTACCCAAGAGGCTCAAGGGGCTCCCCATTAAGGAGAGTAGTACCTGTGAAAGGTAGCACGAGTTCGCCCCGACTGAGGTTTCTATTTGCGCTACTAAAGTCGGCACGAACGCCGAAGGCGTGAAGTAATCTCGTCTTCTGCGCCAAACCGACCCAATTTGCCCGTCAGGGCTTACAACCTCACGGAAATTCTTTTGAGAAAAGATCGCCTTCGGCGCAACGCCGTGCAAACCCTTTTCCAAATTGAGGCGCAAGCAAAACCGCGCTTTTGCGCAAGCGCGACCCAATTTGCCCGTCAGGGCTCACCTCACGGAAATTCTTTCGCAGAAAGAATTTCGTGAACA
>CANQQM010000018.1 GCA_947626005.1 uncultured Clostridia bacterium | reverse complement strand
TAGCCGCCGTGCGTCATGGAGATGACGACGTCCTCCTCGTCGATGAGGTCCTCGTCCTCGATGTCGCCGTAGTCGACGGAGATCTCCGTCTTGCGCTCGGAGGGATATTTCGCCTTGATCGCGATGAGGTCGTCGCGGATGATCGCCATGACGCGCGCCTCGTTCGCGAGGATATCCTTAAGATCGGCAATGGTCGCAAGGAGGGAAGTAAGTTCCTCCTTGAGCTTCTCGACCTCGAGGGAGGTGAGGCGTTGGAGACGCATTTCGAGAATGGCGTTCGCCTGTTTTTCGGAGAGGGTGAAGCCCGCGATGAGCTTTTCGCAAGCGTCGTTTTTGTCGCGCGATTCCTTGATGATGCGAATGACCTCGTCGATGTTCGCAAGGGCAAGGACGAGCCCTTCGATGATGTGGGCGCGCTCCTCCGTCTTGGCGAGGTCGAAGCGGGTGCGGCGGACGATGACTTCCTTCTGATGCTCAAGGTAATAGGAGAGGATCTCGCGGAGGTTGAGGTATTTCGGCTCGGTGCCGTGCTCGACGAGGGCGAGGAGGATGATGCCGTCCGAGATCTGAAGGTTGGTGTGCTTGTAGAGGGAGTTGAGGACGACCTGCGCGTTCGCATCCTTCTTGCATTCGATGACGATGCGCATCCCCTCTCTGCCGCTCTCCTCGCGGATGTCGGCGATGCCCTCGAGCCGTTTGTCGCGCACCATGTTGGCGATCGTCTCGATGAGTTGGGCTTTATTGACCTGATAGGGAATTTCCGTGACGACGATGCGGCTCCGCACGTTCCCGCCCGTGCCGTGCTCTTCGATCTCGCACTTGGAGCGGATGATGATGTTGCCCTGCCCCGTGCGGTAGGCCTTGCGCACGCCGCTTCTGCCCATGATGATCCCGCCCGTCGGGAAGTCGGGCGCGGGGATGTAGTCCATGAGCTCGTCGACGGTGATCTCGGGGTTGTCGATCATCGCGACGGTGCCGTCGATGACCTCCGCAAGGTTGTGCGGCGGGATGTTCGTCGCCATGCCGACGGCGATGCCGTCCGACCCGTTGACGAGAAGGTTGGGGAAGCGCGACGTGAGGACGGCGGGCTCCATTTCGTTCCCGTCGAAGTTGGGATAGTAGTCGACCGTCTCCTTGTCGAGGTCGCGGAGCATTTCGGCGGCGAGCTTGGAAAGCCGCGCCTCCGTGTAACGCATGGCGGCAGGCGGATCGCCGTCTACCGAGCCGAAGTTGCCGTGCCCGTCGACGAGGGGGAAGTTGATGGAGAAGTCCTGCGCAAGCCGCACGAGGGCGTCGTACACCGAACTGTCGCCGTGCGGGTGATATTTCCCGAGGACGTCGCCGACGATCCTCGCGCACTTCCGGTACGCCTTGTCGTTGTAGAGGCCCATCTCGTGCATCGCATAGAGGATGCGGCGATGGACGGGTTTGAGCCCGTCGCGCACATCGGGGATGGCGCGGGACTTGTTGACCGCCATGGCATAGGCGATGAAGGAGCGCTTGAGTTCGTCGTTGACCTCGACGTCGAGGATCTTGGTCATTTCAAGCGTCTTTTTGAATTCTTCGGTGAGCTCGGGGCTCGTCTCTTTTTTAGCCATATCTACTCCTTGAAATTGCGGACGTCAGATGTCGAGGTCGGTGACGAGCGTCGCGTTCTCTTCGATGAACTGTCTGCGGAGGGCGGGGCTCTCCCCCATGAGGATGGAGAACATCTTGTCCGCCTCCATCGCGTCCTTCATCGAGACCTTGATGAGGGTGCGCGTCGCGGGGTTCATCGTCGTGTCCCAGAGCTGTTCGGTGCTCATTTCGCCGAGGCCCTTATAGCGCTGGTATTCCACCTTGTTGTTGTTTTCGGCGTCGTACGCCGTCTTTTCCTCCTCCGAATAGAGGTAGACGTCCTCCTTTCCCTTGACGCTTGCCTTGTAGAGGGGCGGCATCGCCGAATAGACGTGGCCGTGCTCGATGAGGGGGCGCATGTAGCGGAAGAGGAAGGTGAGAAGAAGGATGCGGATATGGGCGCCGTCGACGTCGGCATCGGTCATGGAGATGATGCGGTCGTAGCGGAGCTTGCTCTCGTCGAAGTCGTCGAGGATGCCGCACCCGAAGGCGGTGATCATCGCCTTGATCTCGGCGTTCTCGAGCACCCGGTTGAGGCGCACCTTCTCGACGTTCAGGATCTTCCCGCGGAGGGGAAGGATGGCCTGAAAGCGGCGGTCGCGCCCCTGCTTCGCCGTCCCGCCTGCGGAGTCGCCCTCGACGATGTAGATCTCGCAAAGCTCGGGGCGCTTATCCGAACAGTCGGCAAGTTTGCCGGGGAGGGTCGTCGTCTCGAGGATGCCCTTGCGCCGCGTGAGTTCGCGGGCGTTGCGCGCCGCGTCGCGGGCCTTCTGCGCCGTAATGCAGCGGAGGACGAGCTCCCGCGCCTCGGAGGGGTGTTCCTCGAGATAGGTGCCGAACTTTTCCGCCACCGCCTTGGAGACGAAGGGACGGATGAAGGAGTTGTTGAGTTTATCCTTGGTCTGCGATTCGAACTGGGCGTTCTCGAGCTTGACGGAGACGACCGCCGTGATCCCCTCTCGAACGTCCTCCCCCGTGAGCTTGTCGCTCTCTTTGAGGACGTTGAGCTTCCGCCCCGCGTCGTTGATGACCTTGGTGAGGGCAAGTTTGAGCCCCTCGACGTGGGTGCCGCCGTCGATCGTGTTGACGTTGTTTGCGTACGAATAGATGACTTCGCTGTACCCTTCGTTGTACTGGAGGGCGATCTCGCACACCGTCGTTCCGTCGCGGTCCTCGAAGTAGAGGGGGGTCTCGAAGAGGGTCTGCTGGCCGCGGTTGAGCTCCTCTACGAGCTCGCGGATGCCCCCTTCGTAGCAGAAGCTGTCCTGCTTCGGCGTCTCCCCGCGGAGGTCGGTGAGGTTGATCGTAAGCCCCTTGTTGAGGAAGGCAAGCTCCTTCAAGCGGATCTTGAGAATGTCGTAGCGGAAGGCGATGGTCTCGAAGATCTCCGCGTCGGGGAAGAAGGTGACCTTGGTCCCCGTGCGGTCGGTATCGCCGACGATCGCAAGCGGCCGCTGGGGCACCCCGCGGTTGTACACCTGACGGTAGACGTGGCCGTTCTGGTACACCTCGGCCTCCAACCATTCGGAGAGGGCGTTGACCGCCTTCACGCCGACGCCGTGCAGCCCGCTCGAGACCTTGTAGCCCGAGTCGCCGCCGAACTTCCCGCCCGCATTCACCTTGGTGAACACGACCTCGACGGTGGAGATCCCCTCCTTCGGGTGGATCTCGGTGGGAATGCCCCGCCCGTTGTCGACGACGGTGCAGGAGCCGTCCGCGTTGATCGTGACGTCCACGCGGTCGCAGTAGCCCGCAAGGGCCTCGTCGATCGAGTTGTCGACGACTTCGCTCACGAGGTGATGAAGCCCCTTCTCGTCCGTCGAGCTGATGTACATGCCGGGACGCTTGCGGATGTGTTCGAGCCCGTCGAGCACCTGGATCTGTTCCGCGCCGTATGCGGTTTCAACCTTTTCTGTCATGTCCATATCCCAAAACCTCTGTTTTTATATGCAAACTAATATATATAATAATCGTGTGCGCGCGTGCGCGCGCGTAGTTACGGTAATTATAACATATCGATAAAGAAAAGTAAAATGTTTGAACCGTCGTTTCGGGTATTTTTTCGCTCTTTTTTGCAAAAAAGACGGCGTTTTTTCCTTCGGACACAAAAAACGCCCTCAAAAGGAGGGCGAAACGAAAATTCTTTTATTCCGAAAAGAGGACGGGGAAGGTTTCCTCGGCGAGTTTTTCCACCTCCGCCGACGAGTTCGCCTCGAAGAAGCGCCGCTTGATCGCCGCGCATCCCCTCCTTCCGTGGATGTAGAAGGCCGCCATCTTGCGCAGAAAGACGCAGGCGAACCGCTCCCCGTAGAGGGCGCGGGTCCGCGCCGACTGGCGGAGAAAGAGGGGCAGCATGGGCGGCTTTTCCCTCCCCGAGAAGGCGCAAAAGAGGCGGGGATCGAAGAGTGCGGCGCGGCCGACGGCGACCCCGTCCGCCCCCGTCTTTCGCATCATCTCTTCGGCGCTCTTTGGGTCCGAGACGCTCCCGTTCGCGATGACGGGGATGCGAACGGCGTTCTTCACCGCGGCGATCGTCAGAAAGTCGGGTTCGCCCGAATAGATCTTGTCGCGCGTTCTGCCGTGAACGGTGAGCATGACCGCCCCCGCCCCTTCGCAGCGCTTAGCGAGTTCGACGGCGTTTTTATGCGCCTCGTCCACCCCCGTCCGCATCTTGACGGAGATGCGCTTGCCGCTCTTTACGCACGCTTCGACGATGCGCTCCGCAAGGGGCAGATTTTCCATGAGGGCGCTTCCGTCGCCCCCCTTTACGATCTTGGGCATCGGACAGCCCATGTTGAGGTCGATAAGGTCGAAGGGGGCAAGCGCCTCGCTTTCGCACGCCTCGCGGAGGATCGCGGGGTCGCTTCCGAAGAGCTGCGCCGCCCGCGGCCTTTCCTCCCCATAGAGGAGGAGCTTCGTCTCCGCATTGCCGTAGTGGAGGCCCTTCGCGCTGACCATCTCGGTGAAGGTGAACCCCGCCCCCATCTCGAGGCACAGGGCGCGGAAGGGGGCGTTCGTGTACCCCGCCATGGGGGCAAGAAAGACGTTTTGCGGGAGGGTGAGCCCCGCGATCTCAATCGCGGGCATCCTTCACGCTCTCCTTCGCACGGCGATAGTATTCGTTTTTCTCCTCCTCGGTGAGGGAGAGGACGTCCTTCCCGTCGGCACGGACAAGCGCCTCATAGGCCGTATAGCGCGCCGCGACCTTTTTTACCGTGTCGAGAAGGGCCTGTTCGCAGTCTGCGCCGACCGCGCGGCCGAGGTCGACGACGCACATGAGGACGTCGCCGAGCTCCTCGGAAATTTGCGCCCCGTTTCCGCCCTTGACGGCGGCAAGCAGCTCCTTGTATTCGCTGCGGAATTCCCGCTCGAAACGCTCCGCGGTGGGCTTGTCCCATCCCCCTTTCTCCACCCGCTTTGCGATCTTCTGGGCGCGGAGGAGGGCGGGGAAGCATTCGGGAACGTCGTTGACGGCGTCGGAGTAAGTCTCCTGGTGCTTCTCCTTCATCTTGTTCTTATCCCAGACGGAGAGCGCCCCCTCGGCGCTTGCCGCACGGTCTTTTCCGAATACATGGGTATGGCGGGTGATGAGTTTTTGCGTCACCTCGGTGAGCATATCCCCGACGCCGAAGCCCCCCTTTTCCTCCTCGATGAGGGTGTGGAATACCGCCTGCATGAGCACATCCCCCGCCTCTTCGCACATGCGGGCGGGGTCGCGGCGGTCGATGGCGTCGACGAGCTCGTAAGCCTCCTCGATGGCGTTGATGCGGATGCTGTCGTGCGTCTGCACCCTGTCCCAGGGGCAGCCGTCGGGGGCGCGGAGGCGGCGCAAGATTTCGACGAAGTCGTCGAACTCGAAGCGCTTCTTCTCGAGAAGGGGGACCTCATAGAGAACAAGCCCCGCAAGAGGGCCGAAGGAGGGTCTGCGGTCGGCCTCGTAGAGGGGAAGTTTCGTCACCGCCCCGTCGACAAGCGCCGCGGGCGTCTCGTCGCCGAAGCGCTCGGAAAGGAGGAGCTTTACGTCGGAGACGTTGTCCGCCGTGAGGTCGTACACGACGAGGGGAAGGGAAACGCGGCGCTCCGCGAGGTCGAATGCGGAGACGCAGATGAATCCCCCGAAGAGCCCCGCTCTTTCCGCAAAGTAAGCGGCTTTCGACCGTCCGTCGACGGTTTTCGCACCCCTTCCCGTCAAAATGCGTGCCGCAACGTCCTCGAAGACGCTCCCGTCCACACAGTAGGCGACCTTCCTCCCCCGCGCACGGCGGCCGACCTCCGCCGCGAGGTTGCGCGCAAGCGTGTCGTAGTTGCGGCTCTTTTCATAGACAAAATCGAGGGTCGAGTAGGCGATCTGTTCGTCGTCAAGCGTTTTGACTGCGGGCATCGACGCGGTCCGAACGAGCACCTCGTCCGCCGCAAGCAGCGCCTCTTTGGCGTTCACCGTGAGCTCTCCCCGCTCCACTCCGAGACTTACGACCGTGATCATACGCTTTCTCCTTGGTTTTTCTTACAGTATAGAACAAATCAAGAAAAAAAGCAACCGTATAGCACCCGTTCAGCGCGATCGCCGCCCCGAAAACGGAAAATCTGCCGACGAAAATTACCTCCGCGACGAGTTTGATGGCGACCGCCGCCGCCATCGAGAGCGCCGCCTTCTTCGCCCGCCCCATCCCCGTGAGGCAGGCGGCAAGGGTATCGACGCAGGGAACGGTCGCCGCCGAAACCGCCATCACCCGAAGGAGAGAGGTAAGAAGCGAAAGGTCCCCTTCCGAAAGGGCGGGAAAGAGGAGGCGGGACAAGGGCCCCGCGAAGAGGAAGAGCCCCAAGGCGCACGGAAGAGAGAGGGCAAGGGTGAAAAAGAGGGCATGCATGGCGCGGTTTCTCCCCTCTTCCCCCTTTGCTTCCCCCGCGGAGACGGCGGGAACGGACGCCGCCGCCAGCCCGTAGGAGAGGGTCGCGGGGAGGTGGACAAGCGTCAATGCTCCCCCCGAAAAGAGGCCGTAGAGGGAGACGGCGCGGTCGGAGGTCTGTGCAAGCAGCCGCACGAGGAGGACGCTGTCGAGCATCTGCGAAAGGGGAAGAAGAGAGGTCGCCGCCATGACGGGAAGAACGGCGGGAAGGAGGGCGCCCCTTCTCCGATCGGGCACCGCAAGGCAGGGCGGACGGCGGATCCTTTTATATTCCAAAAGAAGGAGAAGGAGGGCAACGGCCTCCGACAGGGTCACCGCGCCGAGCGCCCCCGCGACGGCCCGTACGGGGTCAAACGCATACCGTCCCGCAGCGTACAGCCCCGCCGCCGCCTTCACGAGCTGTTCGGCGATCTCGGAGGCCGCCGTCGGGAACATGTTGTTCTTCCCCTGAAAATAGCCGCGGAAAACGGCGATGAGGGCGACAAGAAAGACGGAGGGCGCCAAGGAAAGATAGCATAGGGCAAGCCCCTCCTCCCCCTGCAGCCGCCCGAGGAGGGGAGCAACAAGGCACATGAGAATGCTCCCCGTAAGCCCGAAAAGGGCAAAAAGGGAGAGGGCGGCGCGCACCGTCCCCCCATATTCCCTCCCCTCCGCCGTCTCCCGTGCGATGATGCGCGAAAGCGCCGACGGGATCCCCGCCGACGAGAAGGTGAGGAGCACCACGAAGAGGGGGTATGCCATCTGATACAGCCCCATCCCGAAGGAGCCGAGAAGGTTGGAAAGCGGGATCTTATAGAAAACGCCCACCGCCTTCGCCGCAAGTCCGCCGAAGGAGAGGACAGCGGCGCTCTTTAAGTATTCGCTTCTTTTCATATGTAAGATCCCGCGGAGGGCTTCCGCGGGAGGGATCATTCGAACTGGTTGGCGATGATGTCCGCCGTGAGACGGGCGAGTTTGACCGCCGACGCCCCCATCACGCACCCCTCCTCCGTGGAGAGAAGGGCGACGCAGCCGAGGCAGTCCCCGGCGCTGACGATGGGCACGACGATCTCCGCCGTGATCGCGGGGCCGTCCTCGTCGACGAGGGGCAGGATATCACCCCCCTCCGCCTTGCTTGCAAGGTAGCTCTTCCGCGACGTCATGACCGCGGTGAGCTTTTCAGAGACGGTCTTGCCGACGAGCGACTTCTTCCCCGTTCCCGCCGCGGCGAGGACGGTATCGGTATCCGAGATCACCGAAAGATAGCCGCTCTGCTCGTTGAGGGAGCGCGCCGTCCCCTCCGCAAAGCGCTCGACCGACGCGATGGGCGAATACTTTTTGAGCATCAGCTCGTCGCGGTCGGTGAAGAGTTCGAGAGGGTCCCCTTCGCGGATGCGCAGCGTACGGCGGATCTCCTTGGGAATGACCACCCTGCCGAGCTCGTCGATGCGCCTCACGATTCCCGTTGCTTTCATAAAAAAACCTCCGTATATCTTCATTATGCGGAGGTTTTCGGTTCCTATTCAATTTTGCCGTTTGCTTCCTTCAAAAGGGCCTCAAAGCGGGGAATGCTCCCTTGTATCCGCTCCGTCGGAACGCAGTACGAGAGGCGGAAGTAGCCCTCTATCCCGAAACTTTCCGACGGGACGACGAGCACCCCCTTCTTCTTTGCTCTCTCGAAGAAGTCGCTTGGGAGAGAGGGACACTTCGCAAAGAGGTAAAATGCGCCCTGCGGTTCGGAAAATTCGTACCCCATCCCTCGAAAATGCTTCAAAAGGAGGGCGCGGTTCTCCTCGTAGACGGAAAAATCCGCGTGCATGCCCGTACACCGTGCGACGATCCTCTGAAAGAGGGCGGGCGCACAGACGTACCCGAAGCGCCGCGCCGCCCCCGCCAGTGCGGAAAAGACGGCCTCCCCTTCCTTCATCCTCGGCGACACGGCAAGATAGCCGATCCTCTCCCCCGCGAGGGAGAGCGCCTTCGAGTAAGAATAGAGCACCACGGTATTCGAATAGACCGAAAAAGGCGGCGTCACCTTCCCCGAAAAAGAGAGCTCGCGGTAGGGTTCGTCGGCAAGAAGGTAGACGGGCGCGCCCCTTTCCCCGCTCTTTTTTTCGAGGAGAAGCCCGAGGCGGCGCATTTCCTCCTCCGAATAGACGGCTCCCGTCGGGTTGTTGGGCGAATTTACGAGCACCGCCGCCGTGTTTTTGCCGATCGCACGGTCGAGCGCGTCGAAGTCCAAGTGAAAGCGGGGATCGGTCGGGACGGGCACGAGCGTTCCCCCCGCCTCCCGCACGAACACGGCGTATTCGGGGAAATAGGGCGCGGGAACGACGACCTCCTCCCCCGCCGTCACGAGGGCCATAAGGGCGATCGCAAGCGACGCCGACGCGCCGCACGTCATGTAAATAAGGCGGGACGGTACGCGAATTTGCGACATTTTCGAAAGTTCCTCCGCGACCGCCGCCCTTGCTTCCTCGCACCCCGGGGCGGAGGTGTAGCCGTGCAGGAGCTCCGGCGGCATCTCGCGAAGGAGAGCGATCGCCGTCTCCCGAACGCATTCGGGCGTGGGCGCAGAGGGGTTTCCAATGGAAAAATCGAATACCGTGTCCTCCCCAAGCGTCCTTTTGAGGGCGTTGCCGTATTCGAAGAGCTCACGGATCGCCGAGCGCTCCTCCCCCAACTTTTGCATGTTGCGGTCGATCATTTGTCTCCCCCGAGGATGTTCCTCAAAAACGCCCCCGTGTAGGACGCTTCGCAGGCGGCGACCTCTTCGGGAGAGCCCACCGCGACGACCTCCCCGCCGCCGTCCCCGCCCTCGGGGCCGAGGTCGATGAGGTAGTCGGCGACCTTGATGACGTCGAGGTTGTGCTCGATTACGAGCACCGTGTTCCCCCCTTCGCGGAGGCGGAGGAGGATCCCGACGAGCTTGTCGACGTCGTAGCTGTGCAGCCCCGTCGTCGGTTCGTCGAGGATGTAGAAGGTCTTTCCCGTCGAGCGGCGGGAAAGCTCGGTCGCAAGTTTTACCCGCTGGGCCTCCCCGCCCGAGAGGGTCGTCGAGCTCTGCCCGAGCTTGATGTACCCGAGCCCCACTTCGTTGAGGGTCGAGATCTTATTGTAGACGGAGGGCTGGTTGCGGAAGAAGTCGCATGCCTCCTCCACCGTCATTTCGAGGACGTCGGAGATGGACTTCCCCTTGTACTTCACTTCGAGGGTCTCCCGGTTGTAGCGCTTGCCGCCGCACACCTCGCAGGGGACGTACACGTCGGGCAGGAAGTGCATTTCGATCTTCATGATCCCGTCGCCCTGACAGTTTTCGCACCGCCCTCCCGAGACGTTGAAGGAGAACCTTCCCGCCTTGAAGCCCATCGTCTTGGCGTCCGTCGTCTGGGCGAAGAGGTCGCGGATGTTCGTGAATACCCCCGTATAGGTGGCGGGATTGGAGCGGGGCGTCCTTCCGATGGGAGACTGGTCGATGGCGATGACTTTGTCGAAGAATTCCACCCCCTCCGCGCCGTCGCTCTTTCCGAGCGGCAGGCGGGAGCCGTTCAAGTTGTTGGAGAGAATGGGCAGGATGATCTCGTTGACGAGGGAGGACTTCCCCGACCCGCTCACCCCCGTGACGACGGTGATGAGCCCCGCGGGAACGGAGACGTCGATGCCCTTTAAGTTGTTCTGGCGGCAGCCGTGTACCGTGAGGAAGCGGCCGTCGGGCTTTTTCCGCACGGAGGGGACGGCGATCTTCCTCCTCCCCGCGAGGAAGTCCCCCGTAAGGGAGCGCGGCTCGTTCATGAGGTCCTCCACGCTTCCGCAGGCGACGATCTCCCCGCCGTGGATGCCCGCCAAGGGCCCGACGTCGACGAGGTAGTCGGCAGAACGCATGGTGTCCTCGTCGTGCTCGACGACGATGAGGGTGTTCCCGAGGTCGCGGAGCCCCTTGAGGGAGGCGAGAAGGCGGGCGTTGTCGCGCTGATGCAGCCCGATCGAGGGCTCGTCGAGGATGTACAAAACCCCCGAAAGCGCGCTTCCGATTTGCGTCGCGAGGCGGATGCGCTGGCTCTCCCCGCCCGAGAGGGTCGCGGCGCTCCGCGAGAGGGTGAGGTAGTCGAGCCCGACGCCCGAGAGGAAGTCGATGCGGGCGCGGATCTCCTTTAAGATGACGTCGGCGATCCTGTGCTGCGTCTCGGTGAGGGGAAGGGTCTCGAAGAAGGTCTTGACCTCCCGCACGGGGAGGTCGCACACCTCCGCGATGTTCTTCCCGCCCGCCGTCACGGCAAGCGCCTCCTTTTTGAGCCGTTTCCCGCGGCAGACGGGGCATTCGGCGGTGCGCATGTACCGTTCGATGTCCCACTTCACGCCGACCGAGCTCGTCTGGTTGTAGCGGCGCTGCAGGTTGGTGACGAACCCCTCCCACGCCGCCTGAAATTTGGATTGATAGGTACGGGTGCTGTATTCGAGCTGGATCTTTTCCCCGCCGTTCCCGTACATGAGGAGGTCGAAGATGCCCTCGGGGAGGTCCTTTACGGGCACGTCGAGCGAAAAGTTGTACCGCTTTGCGAGTGCGCCGAGGTAGGTGAGGGTGACGGTGGGCGAATCGAGCGTCCAGCCGCTGATGCGGATCGCCCCCTCCCGAAGGGTCTTGGTGCGGTCGGGGCAGATGAGGTCGGCGTCCACCTTCTGCGTGAAGCCGAGCCCCGAACAGGCGGGGCAGGCCCCCCACGGCGTATTGAAGGAGAAGAGCCGCGGTTCGATCTCCTCGACGGAGATGCCGCAGTCGGGGCAGGAATAGCGGGAGGAGTAGAGCGTTTCGCTCTCCCCGCTGTCGATGACGACGAGCCCGTCCGCGAGGCGGAGCGCCGTCTCGATGCTCTCGGTGAGCCGCTTCAAGATCCCCTCCTTCACGACGAGGCGGTCGATGACGACGGAGATGTTGTGCTTGACGTTCTTCTCGATCGCGATCTCTTCCTGAAGGTCGTAGACGATGCCGTCGATCTTGACGCGGGCGTAGCCGCTCTTTTTATACCCCGCAAGCTCCTTGCGGTACTCCCCCTTCTTGCCGCGGACGACGGGGGCGTTGACGAGGATCTTCGTCCCCGCGGGGAGCTCCATGACGCGGTCGGCGATCTCGTCCACCGTCTGGCGGCGGATCTCCCTTCCGCAATTGGGGCAATGCGGAATGCCCGCACGCGCAAAAAACAGACGGAGATAGTCGTAGATCTCCGTCACGGTGCCCACGGTGGAGCGGGGGTTGTGCGACGTCGTCTTCTGATCGATGGAAATCGCGGGGGAGAGCCCGTCGATGCTCTCGACGTTCGGCTTCTCCATCATGCCGAGGAACTGCCGCGCGTAGGAGGACAAACTCTCCATGTAGCGGCGCTGGCCCTCGGCGAAGATGGTGTCGAACGCGAGCGTCGATTTCCCGCTTCCCGAGACCCCCGTAAAGACGGTGAGCGTCCCGCGCGGGATGTGGACGTCGACGTTTTTCAAATTATTTTCTTTGGCGCCTTTGACGTAAATTTCTTCTTTCATGGCTTTCTCCGCCGCAGCGGGATTAGAGGAGTGCGAGAATGTGGCGGACGACGGCGTCGATCTGCTTCCAGTTGGCGCCGCCGTAGCGGATCTCCCTTGCTCTTTCGATGTTGTGCCGCCCGACGGCAAGCACGGCGCGCACGCCGAGCTTTTGCGCCTCGAGACAGGCGGTGAGGTCGTCGTCGACGAGGATGGGGATCCCGTGCTCTTTGCAGTACTTCCCCTTTTCGCCGAAGGGGATATCCGCGACGAGTTCGTCGTAGGGGATGCGCCGCTTTTCGAGCCAGTCGCGGGAGACCTTTTCGGGGTTGACGAACCAGTCCTCCTGCCGAGAGGTGAGGATGACGACCTCGTGCCCCGCCGCCCGCCAGCCCTCGAGCGTCTCACGGGCGTAGCGGCGTGCCTCCGCGTCGGTGAAGGCGGTGATCCCCCCTTCCCGCACGAATTCGAGCACGTCGTCGAGCGTCCAGTCGTACACGTCGACGAAGCGGTTGGAAAACTCGTCTTTGAGCTTGAAGGGAAGCCCCTTTCGCTCGATGTATGCCCCCGCCCTGCCGACGCGGTCGACGCGGTTGAGCGTGTCGTCGATGTCTACGGCGATCCTCATTGGTACACCCCCTTATTTTCGCATGCGCTTTCTGAGTTCGTTGATCGTTTCGCGGATCTCGATCGCCTTCTCGAAGTCGAGCTCGTTGGACGCGATCCGCATGAGTGCCTTGAGTTTTTCGATCTCCTCGGGGATCTCCTTTGCGGAGAGCTCCGAAGTCTTTTTCATCTTTCCCGTGACGGAAAGGGTGGAGCGCACCTCCTTTACGATCGTCCGCGGGACGATCCCGTGCGTCCTGTTGTATTCCTCCTGTTTGGCGCGGCGGCGGTTGGTCTCGCCGATCGCCCGCGCCATGCTGCCCGTCTCTTCGTCGGCGTACATGATGACCCGCCCCTCCGCGTTGCGTGCGGCGCGTCCGATCGTCTGCACGAGGGAGGTCTCGCTGCGGAGGAAGCCTTCCTTGTCGGCGTCGAGGATGGCGACGAGCTTGACCTCGGGAAGATCCAGCCCCTCCCGAAGGAGGTTGATGCCGCAGAGAACGTCGAATTCGCCGCTTCTTAACCCGTTGATGATGTCGATGCGCTCGAGGGTATCGATATCCGAGTGCATGTAGCGCACTTTGACGCCGTTTTCCTTGAGGTAGTCGGTGAGGGATTCCGCCATGCGCTTGGTGAGCGTCGTCACGAGCACCCTCCCCTCCCCCTTCGTGACGGTGCGGATCTCGGAGAGAAGGTCGTCGATCTGCCCCTTGGTCGGGCGGACGCTCACGGGGGGATCGAGGAGCCCCGTCGGGCGGATGAGCTGTTCGACGACCTGCCCCGCTTCCCCGAGTTCGTAGGGGGCGGGCGTCGCCGAAACGCAGATGAGCTGGGGGACGCGGGCGTCGAATTCCTCGAAGGTGAGAGGGCGGTTGTCGTAGGCGGACTGCATGCGGAACCCGTATTCGACGAGGTTGGTCTTGCGGGCGCGGTCGCCGTTGTACATCGCACGGATCTGCGGAATGGTCATGTGGCTCTCGTCGATAAAGACGAGGAAGTTCTTGGGAAAGTAGTCGAGGAGGGTGAACGAGGGCTCCCCGGGGCTCCTTCCGTCGAAGTAGCGGGAATAGTTCTCGACCCCCGAACAGTAGCCGATCTCGCGGATCA
This sequence comes from uncultured Clostridia bacterium, assembly GCA_947626005.1. GTDB lineage: Bacteria > Bacillota > Clostridia > Christensenellales > Borkfalkiaceae > Gallimonas. The sequence continues at coordinate 13,693 of CANQQM010000018.1, read as the reverse complement.
TCTCGAGGTCGTGCTCGGTGCGCTGACGGAGGCGCTGCGCCTCGAGGAGCTTGCCCGCGTCCTCGAACGCCTTGACCTCCCCTTCGAGGTCCTCTTCGATCATCGTGAGCGCCGCGGCAAGCCGTTCGCTCCCCACCGCATAGTGGGAAGCGGGAAAGACGACGGCGTGTTTTAGGGTGGAGACGATCTTGCCCGTCGTCACCTCCTCCTCGAGGATGCGGTCGATCTCGTCGCCGAAGAATTCGACGCGGAGCGCCACTTCGGAGTTGGAGGCGGGGAAGATCTCGACGACGTCCCCCCTCACGCGGAAGGTGGAGCGCTTGAAGTCGATGTCGTTGCGGGAATACTGGATGTCGACGAGGCGGCGGAGAAGTTCGTTGCGCTCCATCTGCTGCCCGGGGCGGAGGGAGACGCCGAGGCGGAAGAATTCCTCGGGCGCGCCGAGCCCGTAGATGCAGGAGACGGAGGAGACGACGATGACGTCGTCCCGCTCCCCGAGGGAACAGGTCGCGGCGTTGCGGAGCTTGTCGATCTCGTCGTTCATCGAGAGGTCTTTTTCGATATATGTATCCGTCGAAGGGATGTAGCTCTCGGGCTGGTAGTAGTCGTAATAGGAGACGAAGTACTCGACGCGGTTCTCGGGGAAAAATTCGCGGAATTCGTTGCACAGCTGCGCCGCAAGCGTCTTGTTGTGCGCGATGACGAGGGTGGGCCGCCCGACGTTTTTGATGACGTTTGCCATCGTGAACGTCTTGCCGCTCCCCGTCACGCCGACGAGCACCTGTGTGCGGATCCCGTCGAGAACGCCCTCCGTCAGCCGTTCGATCGCCTCGGGCTGGTCCCCCGTCGGCAAAAAGGGCGCATGCAGTTTGAATTCGAAGTGTTCCATATCCCCCGCCCCGCGGCGCTTCTGAACATTTGTTTTATTTTATCGCAAAAAAGGACGCTTGTCAAGCGTTTCAGTGCGACCCTATGAGTAGTTTGAGGAGAATGCCGAGCGCGGCGGAGAGAAGGCCGCAGGCGGCCGCGACGAGGAGGCGGAAAATAAGCCCCCGCCGCCGACGGGCGTCCAAACGCCTGTAGGCAAGCCCCTCTTCGCGCATGTGCACGACGTACGTCTTTTCCCCCTTCCGTTCGCAGTCGACGAGTTCGAAATAGCCGTCGAGCTCCAGAGAGCGCATCGTCCGCTCGAGTTTTTCCTCGTCGCACTTCGCCTTTTTCGGGAGGAGGGACAAGATCTCGTACGGGGAGACGAGGAAGCGCTCCTTCCCCTCGGAGAGGGTAAAAATCGCCCCCATTACTTCATTTTCGCGTCTTGACAGGTTCTCGTTGAACATCTCACCCCAAAAGACGGAGAAGAAGGAGGAAGAGGGAGGCGAGCGCCCCGCCCGTAAATCCGCCGAGCGCCGAGAAGAGAAAGACCCGCCACTGCCGCCGCGCCGCTTCCCGCCTTGCGCGGAGCCGTCCCGCGGCGAACCGCCTTCCCGCAGGGAGGGGTTTTATGCAGTACGTCCCCCCTTCGGCATACTTGAGTTCGATGAGCCGCTCGTCGGCAAGACAGGAGAGCGCCTCCGCCACGCCCTCCCCGTCGGGACAGAACGGGCGGAGTTCCCCTTCGTCGATGATGTGAAAGCCGCCGCCCTCGCAGCGGGAATTGATCGCTTCGAGCAGTGCGCCCGTTCCTTCGTCCAACATACTCCGACGAAAGAAGTATTGTCAAGCGGCGGGAAAATCATGCGCCGAAGAGGGCACGGAGAGGATTGGAACCGAAGAGGACGCTTGAGAGCGGCGACGAGGTGAAGAGCGCCTCGACGGCCGACCCGTAGGCGGAAAACAGCCCCTCCGCCCCCTCGACGGGGACCCCCGCCCCCGTCATCCAATAGACGAGCGCGTAGAGCACGAGGAGGAGGATAAAGACGAAGGCAAAGCAGAGGAGGGCAAAGACGGAGCCGTCGATGATGCTCGTCACCGCCGTAAACCGCGCGGCGCGGAATACTTTATTGAGGAAGAAGCCGAGGACGGCGATCGCGGAGAAGAAGATCGCCTCGAGAAGAAGAAAGACGAATCCCGAGCCGAGCACGCCCGCGGCGACCGAATTCATCCCCTTGAACATCTTCCCGACCGTCTTGCCGAAGGAGGCAAGGAAGGGAACGCGGATGGTCATGAAGAGGGACAGAAGCACTGTCCCCATCGTGAGCGCAAGCATGATGACGGTGAGGAGGGCGCGGCTGAACCCGACGCGGTACCCCCCGCGGAGGGCGGCCATGAGAAGAAGGATGAGGACGATATCGACGACGCTCCCCCGCACCGCCTGCCAGAGGGGCATCGAGAGGACGGGCTCGAGCGCGGCGAGGTCGGGGACGCAGTAGTCGAGGACGGCGAGCACAAGTCCCGCCGCCACGGCGAGCGAGAAGAAGAGGTTGAGCACCCCCGTCAGCGCGCCGAACAGGCGGTTGAGGATGCGAAGCGCCGCCGAGGCGGGCTTCACGCGCCTGAGCATGAGGTGACGGAGCACCTCGGTGAGCGCAAGCACGCCGCCGCCCGAAAGGAGCAGAAAGAGGAGCGCAAGCGAAAATTGCGCCGACGCGTTCATCTTCGCTCCGAACACGCGGGTGAGCCGCGTGACGAGGAAAACGAGCAGCACCTGCCACGAGAACCAGCTCATCGAGACGAACTTTCTGAGCGCGCCCCCGACGAGCGCCCCGACGGCGAGCACCGCGACCGCGACGGCAACGACCGTCGTGACCGTCGATGCCGATATGAGGAGATTTGTTCCCATCCCTTCCCCTGCCTCCAAGGTTATTTGTTGAAGTTATCTTTGAGCGAAACGATCTCGGAGAGGACGAGCTTGCCCTCCTCCGTGCATTTCTTGTAGTAGCCCGTGCGCATGAGCTGGAAGGCCTTGCCCTCCTCGGCCGCCTCGAGGTATTTTTCCGCCTTGGCGCGGAAGATGTGTTCGCTGTCGAGGTTGATGCGCTCGGAGAAATCCTGCCCCGCGTAGTCGGCGTCGCGGAGAAGATGATCGTAGCGGCGGAGTTCGGCGTCGACGCAGGTCTCCGCGTTCACCCAGTGGAGGACCCCCTTCGCCTTGATGCCGCTCGTGTCGTTCCCGCTGCGCGACTCGGGGAAGTAGGTACAGCGGACTTCGACGACGTTGCCCGCTTCGTCCTTCACCGCCTCGTCCGCCCGCACGATGTAGGCGTTTTTGAGGCGCACATACCCGCCGAGACGAAGCCGATGATACTTGGGCGGCGGGTCGAGGGAGAAGTCGTCCCGCTCGATAAAGAGGGTGGAGGAAAAGTCCACCTTCCGCGTCCCCGCGGCGGGGTCGAGCTGGTTGATCTCGAAGTCGAGCGTTTCGCTCCCCGTATAGTTGACGATGGTGAGCTTTAAGGGAGAGACGACCGCCATCGCTCTCGGCGCATGGAGGTTGAGGTCGTCGCGGACGACCGCCTCGAAGTAGCCGATCTCGCACTCCGACTGCGCCTTCGACACCCCCGCCCTCTCGCAGAAGTCGAGGATGGCGCGTGCGGGAATGCCGCGGTTTCTCAGCCCCGCAAGGGTGGGCATGCGCGGATCGTCCCATCCGCGGACGGAATGTTCCTCGACAAGCTTTTTGAGGTACCGCTTACTCATGACGAGGTTGGTGAGGTTGAGCCGCGCGAACTCGATCTGCCGCGGCTTGGGCGAAAACCCGAGGGTGATCCCCACCCAGTCGTAGAGGGGGCGGTGATCTTCGAACTCGAGGGTGCAGAGGGAATGGGTCACCCCCTGCAGATAGTCGCAGATGGGATGGGCGTAGTCGTACATGGGGTAGATGCACCACTTGTTTCCCGTGCGGTGATGCTCCGCGCGGAGGATGCGGTAGATGACGGGGTCGCGAAGGTTGATGTTGGGCGACGCCATGTCGATCTTGGCGCGGAGGCACTTCTCCCCGTCCCGGTACTTCCCCTCCTTCATCTCGCGGAAGAGGCGGAGGTTCTCCTCGGGGGTGCGGTTTCTGTAGGGGCTCTCCTGCCCCGGTTCGGTGAGGGTGCCGCGGGTATTCTTGATCTCCTCCGCCGAGAGGTCGCACACATACGCCTTTCCGCCGAGGATGAGCTGTTCGGCATATTCATAGATGCGGTCGAAGAAGTCGGAGGCGTACACCTCTTTCGCCCAGTCGTACCCCATCCAGCGGATGTCGGCGCGGATCGCCTCGACGTACTCCGTCTTTTCCTTGGAGGGGTTGGTGTCGTCGAAGAAGAGGTTGCACTTGCCGCCGTATTTCTTCGCCGTGCCGAAGTCGACAAACATCGCCTTCGCGTGCCCGATGTGAAGATACCCGTTGGGTTCGGGGGGAAAGCGGGTCTGGATGGAGGTCACCCTGCCCGAAGCAAGGTCCTCGTCGATGATCTGTTCGATGAAATTTGCGGCGTCCGCCATAAGATCGGCTCCTCGATGCGTTTTGCTCTATTATAGCATAATTTTCGGCGAAAGGATAGTTTTTCAACGCGACTTACGCAAAAAAATATACTTTTCGCGTGCGCGGCCGCGAAAGCGCCCTCCGCCGCCGCCCGAATTCCTCCTTCCGAAGGGAAAAATTCCCTCCCCTCTTGCATTTTTCGGGGAACTGTGCTATAATCCGAGGTATGGACGCAGCCATTCTGAAATTTTTCGAGAGCATCCGCTGCCCGTTCTTAACGGGATTCTTCGGAGTATTCACCTTCCTCGGCGAAGGATTGACCCTCGGCGCCGCCGTCATCCTCCTCTATTGGCTCCTCGGGAGCGCGGGGGAGCAGCTCTTTTTCACCGCCGTGACCTCCTTTTCGCTCAACGGAGCCCTCAAGGCGGGAGTGAGCCGTCCCCGCCCCTACCGCGCGGGCGTCGTCTCCCGCATCGAGGTGGATAACTTCTTCGTCTCGACGATGGACCTCGGCGACACCCTCTCCTTCCCGAGCGGGCACGTCCAGAGCATCTCGAGCGCCCTCCTCGCGGAGAGCTTGCGCGTCGGGAAGATCCTTCTTTGGGCGGGGACGGTCGTCGTAATTTTGCTTGTCGCCGCCTCCCGCCTCTACTTCGGCGTCCACTACCCGACGGACGTTCTCGCGGGGCTTCTCCTCGGGATCTTCGTTGCGCTCCTTTGGCACATCGTCTTTACGAGGTTCTTCCGCTGGCGGTACGCGGTTCTTGCCTTTGTCGCCGCCGCCCTCCTCATCGCCCTCCCCTTCGCCGCCGCTTCCGACAGCTATCAGGCGGCGGGACTGCTTGCGGGCGGGGCGTTCTTCCTCCCCTTTGCCCATGCCCTCCGCTGCCCCGACCCCAAGGGATGGAAGCGGCTTCTCCGCATCCCCGTCGGCGGCCTCCTTGCGGGAGCCGTGTTCGCCCTCACCCTCCTCTTCCCCGAGGACGCGGGGCTCACCCTCCTCAAGTGGTTTCTCATCACGGGCGCGGCGACCCTCGGCGCCACCGCCCTGTTCAAACTCCTCAAAATTTGAAGGAACAAAGAAAACGGGAGACGGGATCCGTCTCCCATTTTTTTGTGCTTTTTTTCCGCGGAAAAGAGTTCTTTCTTCCCGAAAACCGCTACCATTTCACGATCTCGCCGTCGACATAGTGCCAGAAGTTCCCCTCCTCTTCGGGGCGGGTCTCGCTGTAAAAATACCACAGTTCGTCCGCGAAACGGTAGATGTTCGGCGGGAATTGCGCATCCAGCTCCTCCCGTGTCCCCCGATAGAAGATCTCCTCGAGGACTTTTTCTTTCGCGAATTCCAGAAGGGGCGTCTGCAAGCTCTTCGGGACGACAATGCTTTTCAGCGTCTCTTTGAGCTTGGTCCCGTCGTACACGAATTTTATGCCCTCGGGGATCGCAAGACGGGTGACGTTCTCCCCGCACTCCCAATCGATGAGATAAACGGAGCTTGGAATTTCCCCGACGCCGTCCTCGGGAACCGCCCCCTTGTAGCCGTAGAGGACCTTCCCGTCGACGATCATGGGGCCGTCTTTCTGATTTTCGTACCACGCCGTCCCCTCGAGACTGCCGATTCTCGTGAGCTTGTCGCCGAGAATGCGGATCTCCGCAAGGGAGGAACAATTCCTGAACGCGCTCACGATGACGACGCCGCGGGGCAGCGTGACCGAAGTCAGCGAAACAAGGCCTTGGAATCCGTAGATCATCTCCATTGTCTTGGGGAAGCGGACTTCCGTCAACCTTTTCCCATATGCATTGTCTCCATAGTCGAGAGTTACACTAAAAGATGACGCCCTCTTTACGGGAAGCCCGTTGTAAAACGGGGGGATCGTCAAGACGCCGCGCATGCTCGTATATCCTCTTTCGACAGAATAGCTGCTTTTGTCCTCAAGGAGATAATAGTTCAAGCCGTTGGATCCGACGATCTCTTCGACCGTATAGTCGTAGCATGCGGCGGGAGAATCGGGAAGATCGCCGAACGCCGTCACCTCGAACCGATACGTCTGCGGCTCGATGTACCAATACACGTCGAATGCGGGCTCCGCCGTCTCCGTCGTCTCCCCGTTCACCGTCACGCGGTACCCCGCCGCGCCCTTCACCTCGTCCCAAAGAAGGAGGTCCTCCTCCACGCGAAGATTTTCGGGCGCGGCAAGAACTTCGGGGGGCTTTGTGCATGCCGCAGCGCTCAAACAGGACAGGACCGCGGCGGCAAAAATCGCCGCCCCCCTCCGCACTTTTTTCCCGATCGGGTTCGTGCAGTTCCTCATCGTACCTCCTTTCTTTCGAGAATGGCAGCAAGCTACCATTTCACGATCTCACCGTCGACATAGTGCCAGAAGTTCCCCTCCTCTTCGGGGCGGGTCTCGCTGTAATTGTACCAATCGAATTGTACACGGGTCCCGGGGTTCATCCCCACAAGATCGGATTCCTCCGCATTCCCCATAAAAAAGACCTCCCACGGCTCATCGGGATCCAAACTGAAAGCGGATATCTTTTGCAACCCCTTCGGGATGACGATGCGCTTGAGAGACGCACAGTTTCCGATCAAAACGGACAGCAGCCCTTCGGGCAAGATCAGCTCTTCGAGAAGATCCGCATATCGGATGCATTCGATGTACTGCAATCCTTTCGGCAAAACGAGCTTTTTCAGCATAGACGCACGGGAGTAGAACCCACCGAAATAGCGCACGCCTTCGGGAAGGGAGAGCTCCGAAAGAGAATCACAACTCATCTGTCCGATCCATTCGATCCCCTTCGGAAATACGATTTCCGTAAAATCGTCGTAGTCGTACATGTGTGCGGAAGTGATCGTTTCGGGAAGCCCGTCGAGGACGCCGTCCTCGGGAGCCGTTCCCTTGTACCCGTAGAGGATCTTTCCGTCGACGATCAGGGGGCCGTCTTTCTGATTTTCGTACCATGCCGTTTGATCCAGCCAGCCTTGTTGGCCTCCCACGGCCTCCCCGAGGATCTTCACCTCGGCAAGCGACGTGCACCCCATGAAGGCGTCTGATGCGATAAACTGCACGCTCCGCGGGACGGTCACCGATTTCAATTCCACCAAATTGACAAAGCAAGAGATCCGTTCCAACGTCTTCGGAAGATACAGCCCCGTCGTCTGCCGGTTGACGGAACACCCGTTCGGCCCCGTCCATACGGGATCGAAAAACCCGTATTCCGCGATCTCCTTGACGGGAAGCCCGTTGTAAAATTCGGGAATGACGACCGTTCCCGTCAGGTTCGCAAACCCCTTTCCGACCGCATAGCCGCTCCCGTCCTTCAAAAGCGTGTACTCGAGCCCCGTCGAACCGACCGTCACCCGCGGCTCGTATTTGCAGCTGACCGTCTCGGAATCGCTGTACTTCTCCCCGTCGCCGATCGCCGTCACCTCGAACCGATATGTCCGCGGCTCGAAGTACCAATACAGGTCGAACTCGGTCTCCGTCGTCTCCGTCGTCTCCCCGTCCACCGTCACGCGGTATCCCGTCGCGCCCTTTACCTTCTCCCAACGGAGGACTTCCTCCTCCACGCGGAGATCTTCGGGTTCGAAAAGAGGCAGAAGGGGCGTTTTGCATGCCGCAAGGCCGATCGCCCCGCACACGGCACAAGCCGCCGCCAAGACCAAGAGAACAATTTTTCCGCGGCGCATCTTTTTTCCTCCTTTTTTATAATAAATTGTAACATCAAAAAGCCGAAACCGTCAAGCGCGGAGGGGATTTTCTTTTATTCTGATTACTTATATATAGTATAAGCTGTTCTTATGGAACGGAGGGCGGAAAAGAGGCCCTTCCCCTTTTCTTTCTCTGCGGGGGCGAAAAAATCCCCGCAAATGCTTGACCGATTTTTCTCTCTCCTGTATAATGTTAAGGAATCTTATCGAGGTGAAGTATGGCAGAAGTGACTATGGAAAAACTCGTCGCGCTGTGCAAGGCGCGCGGCATCATCTTCCCCGGCAGCGAGATCTACGGCGGCATGGGCAACACGTGGGACTACGGCCCCGTCGGCGTGGAGATCAAAAACAACATCAAGCGGGCATGGTGGAAGCGCTTCGTGCAGGAATCGGAAAACAGCTTCGGCGTCGACGCCGCGATCCTCATGAATTCGCGGGTCTGGGAGGCAAGCGGCCACACGACCTCCTTCTCCGACCCCAAAATGGACTGCAAGAAGTGCAAGACCCGCCACCGCGCCGACACCCTCATCGAAGCGCATTCGAAGGGCGCCGTCAACCCCGACCTCATGACAAACGACGAGATGGAGGCGTACATTCAAGAACACCATGTCAATTGTCCCAACTGCGGCAACTTCGACTGGACCCCCATCCGCACCTTCAACCTTATGTTCGAGACGTCGCGCGGGGTGACCGACGAGAATCAGAACCGCATCTACCTCCGTCCCGAGACGGCGCAGGGGGAATTCGTCAACTTCCTCAACGTACAGCGCACCACCCGCGCCAAGGTCCCCTTCGGCATCGCCCAGATCGGCAAGGCGTTCCGCAACGAGATCACCCCCGGGAACTTCATCTTCCGTACGATCGAATTCGAACAGATGGAGCATCAATGGTTCTGCAAGGAGGGCACCGACGGGGAATACTACGCCGAATTCAAGGAAAAGGCGATGCGCTTCCTCCTCGACCTCGGCTTCAAGGCGGAACATCTCCGCTTCCGCGATCACGACAAACTCGCCCACTACGCCCGCGCCGCCTGCGATATCCAATACCTGTACCCCATGGGCTGGTCCGAGCTCAACGGCATCCACAACCGCACCGACTACGACCTCTCCCGCCATCAGGAGTACTCGGGAAAGACGCTCACCTACGTCGATCCCATCGACAATTCGCGCTACATCCCCTATGTGATCGAATATTCGATCGGCGCCGATCGGCTCATGCTTGCCGTCCTCGCCGAGGCATACGACGAGGAGACGCTCGAAAACGGGGAGGTGCGCAACGTCCTCCACTTCCACCCCGCGATCGCGGCGTACAAGGCGGCGATCCTTCCCCTTCAGAAGAACCTTGCCCCGCAGGCAAAGGAAATTTGGGCGAAGCTCCGCACCCGCTTTTCCGTCATCTACGACGAGGCGGGCTCCATCGGCAAGCGCTACCGCAGGCAGGATGAGATCGGGACGCCCTTCTCCCTCACCGTCGACTTCGACACCCTCGAAAACGGCACCGTCACCCTCCGCGACCGCGACACCATGCAGCAGGTGCGCCTCACGCCCGACGAGGCGATCTCCTTCATCGAAGAAAAGATCCGCTTCTAAGCGCCCTCCCTCCCTTTTTTCGGGGAGGGAATTTTTTGTCGGTTTTTGTCGGAAAATTGCGTTTTAAGAAGAAAAATCCGCCCCCATTCCTCAACTTTTTGGAAAAAAGATAAAATTTCGGGAAAAACTGCCTCCCGTTTTTGCAAACCTGTTGACAAAAATTCCCCCCGTTGCTATAATGGGGAAAAACGCGGAGGTGCGGAAATGATCTACTTCTTTCTCATCGTCTATACCGCACTTACGGGGTTGGCGCTTCTTCTCTATCTTCCCAAGCTCATCGGGTTCCGCTACGCCTTCAAGCGGGCGCCCCACCCCATAGCGAAGGAGAAGCGGCGCATCGCTCTCGTCGTCCCCGCACGGCGGGAGAGCAAGATCATCGGCGACCTCTTTGCCTCCATTTCGGCACAGGACTACGACCCCTCCGCCTTCGACGTCAACGTCATCGTGAAGGAGCCCGACGACCCCACGATCGGCCTTGCGAAGAAGATCGGCGCGAACGTCTTTGTCGTCCCCGAACAAAAGTGCAAGGGCGACGCCCTCGACGGGTATTTTAAGTCCCTTTCGCCCGAACAGCTTTCTTCCTATGCGGCGTTTGTCATCGTCGACGCCGACGCCGTCCTCTCCCCCTCCTATGTGCGGGAGCTCAACAACGCCCTCGAACAGCGCTACGACATCTACATCACCCGCAAGTATGCGAAGAATTTCCTCGGCGGAAAGCGCAACCGCACCGTCTTTTCCAACTGTTCCGCCCTCACGTGGCCGATCATCGACGACCTCGGAAACGCATACCGTGTGCAGCGGGAAATGCCCCTCAACCTGTGCGGACAGGGGATGATGATCCGCTCGGAGATCATAAAAACGCTCGGCGGCTGGCCCTACCGCACCCTCACCGAGGACTACGAACTCAAGCTCGACAGTCTCCTCCGCGGCTTTACCTCCACCTTCTGCCCCTATGCCGTCCTCTATACGGAGGAGGCCCTCGGCCACCACGAAAACTTCCTCCGCCGCGTGCGCTGGCTGACGGGCTACAAGCAGTGCGACAGGAAGTATAAGGAAAAGATCCGTGCGCAGGCGCGGGCGCGGGGAAAGTACAGCCGCGGGGAATTCGAGTACTTTTTCGGTACCGTCCCCCTCGTTCTCTTCGCCGTGACCACCTTCGCGACCATGCTCTTCGGCGGGGCGCTCTCCATCAACTACGCCATCCTCGGCGATCCGCGTTGGGACAATGCCTTCGTCATGCTCGTCGCCGCGCCCTTCCTCGTGATGTATTTCCTCCTCTTCGCGTACGGCGTCCTCGCATACTTTGCCTACCGTGGCACCTTCCGCCTCCTCTCCCACGGGGAACGGTTTTTGATGCTCGTCTATAACCCCTTCTACCTTCTCGAGTACTTCCCCATCTACCTTAAGAGCTGGAACTATGTGCGGAAGGACCGCTCCCCCGCGTGGAAGCAGACCGAACGCTCCGAATACGACAAAGCCGCCCCTCCGAGCGGAAAGAGCGGCAAGTGAAAAGGAGGCCCGTGCCTCCTTTTTTCATGCTTCCTTTTTGGGTTTTTCGAGATAGACGAGGGGGATTTTATACGCCTCCTCGTAGCAGAGCCGCCACGCGGTTTCCGCCTCTTCCTTCATCTTCTCGGCGCGCTGCCCTTTCGGGAGCGTCTCGTCGGGGAAGATCGCGGGGAGGATATGGATGCGCAGTTTTCGGATGTAGCCCTTCCTCTTCGAGCGGTCGAAGGTGCAGAAAACGGGCACGACGGGAACGGAGAAGCGGACGGCGAAATGGAACGCCCCGATTTTCATCGGACGGGGCTTTTGATAGTTCCCCCACATCGAGTGCTCCGCATAGAAGTTGATGCGCTTGCCCTCTTTGAGGCGGCGTTCCATCTCCCGCATCAGATTTTTCGTCGCGGTGAGGTCGGCGCTGAAGGGCCACATGCCCGCATGCCGCATGATGCACCCCCCTACGCCCCCTTTGTTGTTCCACGGCCCCATCGTATGGAAGGAGCGGAAGTGCCCGATCGCGTCGCGCACGAAGAGGGTGTCGAGGTAGTTGAAGTGGTTGCAGACGGTGATAACTCCCTGCTTTTTGAGGACACGGAGATTTTTCCGCCCCGTCACCCGCGCCCCGTAGAGAAGGCGGATTGCGGGAGGGCCGAAGATCCCCATGAGCGTCCGCCAGAATCCCGTATGGATGCGCTCGTACCACGGCTGACGGTATTTGTAATTTGCGTCGGGCATCCGCCATGTGTGCCCCATGGGCATGTAGTCGTAATCGAACCGACGGTGTGCCTCCAAGGCCGCCTGGATCCCCTTCTTCACCTCAAAACGGGTACGCTTTTTCCTCATGCGCGGAAGGAGGCGACGAGCTCGTCGACCGTCTTGAGCTCTGCGCCGTAGGTGTCCTTCAGATATTTGATGCCGTACTCGTAGTCCTCTTTGGTGAAGCTGTCCATCGCGTCGATCGCGGCGACGACCTTATAGCCGAGCTGGTAGGCGTCTGCCGCCGTGTGCCGAACACACATGTGCGCATGAAGGCCGCTTACGACGACCGTCGTGACGCCGAGCTCCCGAAGGAGCAGGTCGAGATCGGTATGGAAGAAGCCAGAATAGCGGCGCTTGGGAACGACGTAGTCCTTTTCCGAGAGTTTGAGCTCGGGAATGACCTCCGCGCCGTAGGTCCCAGCGATCGCATGGTCCCCCCAGAGTTCGAGTTCGTGGTCGATGCCCTTGATGTGCGCATCGTTGCAGAAGATGACGGGGACGTTCGCCGCACGGGCTCCGTCGAGGAGACGCGCCGTCGCGGGGACGATCGCAAGACCTCTGTCGCACTTGAGCGCACCCGTCACGAAATCGTTGAGCATATCGACGACAAGAATGGCTGTCTTTTCCTGTTTCATGATAACCTCCGACTGTTCTCTTTTTGTACCCCTTATTGTACTCCCCTCTCCCCCGCTTGTCAAGCGTTGGATAAAAAAATGTCTTGTTGTCGGTGGGTACGAATGCGTCACCCGCGCTTCCGAATTCCGTCATGTTGCCCCGCCCGAGGCTTCTGATACGTCATACTGAGCCGCCCGAGGCTTCTGATACGTCATACTGAGCCGCCCGAGGCTTCTGATACGTCATACTGAGCCGCCCGCCCGTCGCGAAAGCGACGGGCGGGCGTGTCGAAGTATCACATTATTCTTCCCACCCCCCTACCCCCCTCCACCGGAGGGGGCAAGAGAAGGAGGGGACGGGGCGGGGCGCCCAAGCCCTACCCCCATTATGCGGGTTGCGGTAGGGATTCTATGGGTAAGCGGTTTGGCGGTTAGTCAAACCGCTTATTCGTTGTCCTTCCCGAAGTTTAAGCGGCTTCTTCCTGCGCGAGGTCGGGAATTGCCCCAACGCAGTTGTAGATGATTTCCACCGCTTGCATTCGCTTACCGCCGTCAACCTTCCGCTTCTCATGTACGATCACTTTTTCAATGAACTCTCGCACGATTTCGGGCGTAAGCTCCGTGATTTTCGTGTACTTCCGCACAATGCGCATGAAGCGTGTCACGTTGTCGGACTGTTCCTTTGCTTTTGCTAATACTTCCTGCAATTCTCGGATCCGCGCAGTCAGCTTTTCCTGTTCTTCCTCATACTCCTGCGAAAGTTTGCGGAAGCGTTCATCGGAGAGGTTGCCGTTCACCTTGTCCTCATAGAGGTTTCGGATGATACGGTCGAGAGTTTGTACTCGCTGTTCTGCGGTTTCTTTCTCTTGTGCGGAAGCCAAAAGTTTCTTCCTGCTCTCCTTATCGGCGTTCTGCTTTATCAGAGCCAAGAACTCACTTTCCCTGTCGGTCGCCATAGCGAATACCCGCTGTAAGTCTGCAAGCACAACTTTTTCCACGGCTTCTACCTTAATTTGATGGGAAGTGCAGGTTCTCTTCTTCTTTTTCCGATACGAAGAGCAGTTGAAATACTCTTTCGGCTTCATCCCCTTACAACGGCAGAGATACATTC
>CANQQM010000017.1 GCA_947626005.1 uncultured Clostridia bacterium | reverse complement strand
AAAAAGAAAAAGCCGCCCGGCGAGTAACCGAACGGCTGTGAAAGGTGGATTTTCGGAAAAACAGCCCCGAAAAGCCCCAAAAGGCAATAAAAAAGAAGTATGAAGCCGATATTTTTGTATCATTTTCATACTTCTTTTTTGGTGCGGATGAAGGGACTCGAACCCATATGGTCTCCCACAGGAACCTGAAACCTGCGCGTCTGCCAGTTTCGCCACATCCGCATTCAGCCGCCGAATTGCGTCTTTTTGAGGACGCCGTCCGAGGCGTCGAGCTGCCAAACCTTCCCGCTGCCGCACACTGCGCGTACGGGAATTCCGTCTTCGACCTCGAGCGCGGCATCGTTCTCGATGCCCCAAGCGCGATACTTATTATACAATACGATCTCGTCGAAGTCAAGCATTCTTTCGTTATAATGCGGAGAAATTTTCCCCTTGAGCCAGCCGAGCCCGGGGTACATCGAGTACTCCCCCTCGACGACGGAATCCGAATACATCTCCTCGAACCAGCAGATCGCACCCGCCGAGAGCCCGCAGATGAACTTCCCCTCCTCCGCCGCCTCTTGAATAAGTTTTAGGAGCCCCGACTTCTTCCAATGGTCGATCATGAACACGGTGTCGCCGCCGCCCACATACACGAAATCCGCGCGGGAGAACTTCGTCTTGAGCTTATCAAGGTCGATCTCGCGGTTGACGGTGAGTACGACGTCCGTCTTGATGTCAAAGAGCCCCGTATATACCTTATGGAAGGTATTGTAATAGGGCATACAGTCGTGGCTTGCCGTGGGAATGAAGAGCCCGCACGCACGGCGGTCCCCCGCGATCGACTTCGCTTGGTTTGCGATGTATTCGTCGATTGCAAGCGTTTCGCGGGTTTTGAGCTCCCCTCCGCCGATCAAAAGAAATCTCGTCACGCTTCTTCCTTCTCCTCGTTCTCCTTGGGTTTTTCGCTTGCCTCCTCGTCAGCGGCGGAGATCCCCGCCGTGCGGTCGACGGGAAGTGCAAAAATCGTTCCGCCCGCCTCCGTCTTGACGCCGACGCGCTCGGAGAGTGCATTCATGATCGTGAGCGTGTTCTCCTTCTTCGTGAGCACGAGGAGGATCTCCTGCTCTCCGACGAGGGAGATCCCGATGAACTGCTCCGCCTTCGCATTGTCGAGGGTGCGGGCGCGGAGGATGGTCCCGCCGGCGGCCCCTGCGGCGCGTGCCGCCTCCATGGCCTGATCGACGAAATTCACGGCGACTGCCGCAACGATGAGGTCGTATTTCCGATTTTCGCTGGTCATATGTTTCCCTCCTCCCGAGGTCTTATTGGCTGCCGCGCCGTTTATGCCGTTTGCGACGATCTGCGAAATCCCCGCAAGCGGGATCGTGAACGAGATCCCCCTGCCGACGAGATAGAGCGACATCTTCCTTCTGATCTGCTGTAAGATCAATTCCTCGTCGCTCTCGGGGATGATCGAAATGACGACGGATTTTTCCGTCTGTCCGATGCCGAAGTAGTCGAGGACGGCCGACCGCGCGGTACCCATTCCCGCAAAGGTAAAGGAGAGCGCGACCGAGCTTTCGTCGATGACCTCTTTGAGCTGCGTCTCGTCCCTTCGGTTGACGACGCTGAAAAGAAGTTTCGCGCGGGGCGCCGCGGGCTTCGGCGCGGGACGGGTGAGCCGCACGACCTTCTCCCCCGCCGCCTTGAAGAGATTGCGCTTTGCGGCGGGCTTTTCGCCTTCGGGGCGCGTTTGTTTCTTGTCCGCCATCAATCCACCTCGTAGATGAGAATTTTTTCCTCGACCGTGAGGAAGTCGCGCTTGATCTTCCCCGTCTTGCGCTTATACAGAATGCCGAGAATCTGAATGGAAATGAGCGGCGTGAGCGCAACGAATGCGACGCACCCGAACGCCTGCGTCATGATCCCCGCAGGATCGAGCACACTGCACGCGCCGATCGCAAGAGGGAGCACGAAGGAGGAGACCATCGCACCGCTTGCGACGCCGCCCGAGTCGAAGGCAATGCCCGTGAAAAGCGGCGGCGTAAAGAAGGTGAGCCCGAGGGCGATGAGATACCCCGGGACAAGGATCCACATGATATTTATCCCCGTGACGATGCGGAGCATCGCAAGTCCGAGGGAGATACAAACGCCTGCGCACAGCCCCTTCTTCATCGAGGAAGCGGTAATTGCCCCCGCGGACATGCGCTCGACCTGTTTATTGAGGACGTGCACGGCGGGCTCCGCCGCGACGACGAAGTAGCCGATGAGCATCCCGACGGGAATGAGAAGCGCCCCTCTCCAGAGGTTTGCGAGCGCGACGCCGATCTCCCTGCCGACGGGCATGAATCCGACGTTCGCCCCCGTGAGGAAGAGCACGAGCCCGACGAAGGTATAGAGGAAGCCCATAAAGATGCGCACGAGCTGCCGCTTATGGAAGGAGCGCGTAAAGAGCTGAAAGCAGAGGAAAAAGACGAGGATGGGACTGATCGCGATGACGACCTCGAGCGCATAGTCGGCGAATCCGTTGAGGTAGGCAAAGAGCACGTCGCGGGTGTCCGAGGCGACGGTGAGCGGCTCGAGGGTATAGGGAACGTCCTCGATGCGGAAGATGATCCCGAGGACGAGGACGGCGATGATGGGCCCCACGCTCGAGAGTGCGACGAGGCCGAACGAGTCGTCCTGTCCCCCCTTCCCTGCCCGAAGAGAGGCGACGCCGACGCCGAGAGAGATGATGAACGGAACGGTCATGGGCCCCGTCGTCACGCCGCCCGAATCGAAGGAGACCGCCCAAAACTGCGGCGAGACGAAGATGCTTGCGACGAACGCCCCGACGTAGAATACGATGAGAAGAATGGAAAGACGAATATGAAAAATGATCCTCAGCATGGCGAGCATGAGGAAGATCCCCACGCCCACGGCGACGGTGAGGATGAGAAGATAGTTCCCGAGCGGCGTCCTCTCCGCAACGGCGGGGACCTGACGGGCGAGGATCTGAAGGTCGGGTTCGGCGACCGTCACGATGATCCCGATCACGAAGGAGACGAGGGCAATGACCCACACCTTCCTCGTACGGGTGATCGCGGAGCCGATCTTCTCCCCGATGACGAGCATCGACATATCCGCGCCGAGCGTAAAACACCCCATTCCGACAATGAGGAAAAAGACCCCGATAGAAAAGAGGACGAACGTCCCCGTATCGAGAGGCGTCACCGTGATCGCGAGCACGGCAACGATGAGCGCGATGGGAATGATCGCCGTCAACGACTCGACGATTTTATCGCGCAGAGCTTTTGTCATCATCCGCGTTTCTCCGAAAACGGTTTATTTTGTGTACTTTTTCTCCGCCGCGGCGATCTTAGCGATTCTGCGGCAATGCTTTTCTTCGCCCGAAAAAGGCGTTGTAAGAAAGACCTTCACGATCTCGAGCGCAAGGTTCACCCCGATCATCGCCCCGCCGAGCGCAAGCATGTTTGCGTCGTTATGGAGGCGCGTCATCTTCGCCGAGAGCGGCTCCGAGCAGAGCGCACAGCGGATCCCCGCGACTTTGTTTGCGGCAATGGAGATCCCGATCCCCGTCGTGCAGACAACGATCCCGAAGTCCGCCGTCCCGCCCGCGACCGCTTCCGCCGCCGCGATCCCGAAGTCGGGATAGTCGCACGAGGCGTTCGAATCGGTGCCGAAATCGACGGCTTCATACCCATTCGCAATAAGATATTCCTTCACAGCGTTTTTGAGTGCAAGCCCGCCGTGATCGCACCCGAGTGCAATTTTCATATTTCCCTCCCTGCGCGGACTCCGCGCGAAATTACGATTGGAATTCGGGGCAGCAGCGCTCGATCACGCGGGGCAGACATTCGCGGATCACGCGGAGCGTCGTCCGATACACATCGATCCCCCGCCCGTAGGGGTCGGGGATCTCCTTCCCGCACAGCTCGTAAAAGCTCGTGACGTTCGGGTATTTTCTGAGCGCATTCGCGTGCGCCGTCGTAAGGCAGACGACCGCATGCGCCTGAAGAATTGTCTTTTCGTCGAGACGGTGCGAGGTAAAGTTCTCGTCGAACGGAATTTTCGCCTCGGTGAGGGCCTGACGGCTCTCCGCCGTCATGGGCGTCCCCTCTGTTGCGGAGAGCCCCGCGGACTGCACCTTATACCAGCGGATCTTGCGCTTTTTGAGCTCCTGACGGAGCGCCGCTTCCGCCATCGGGGAGCGGCAGGTGTTCCCGCTGCACACAAATACGATCTTCCTATGCTTCATAGTTTCCTCCGAATGCCCGCGTAAAGCGGTTGAGCACCCCCTGCATCACGCCGCCGCGCAAGGTCGGTTCGATCCCGATAAGGAGCGTGCACCTTCTTTCCCCCTCCCGAAGGAGCGCATACAGCCGCTGTGCCATCGCTTCCCCCGTTCCGCCGAGGTCGAGGACGTCGTATCCCGCAAGTTCGGCGGCTGCTTTGCTCTCGCAGAGGATACAGGGTTTTCCGTTCTGCTCCGATTCCTTCGCATAGAGCGCTTTCGCCTCCGCGGCGCTATGGCAATACGCCGTCTTGCAGCGGGGCGCATAGTGCTTATATGCCATGCCGGGGCTCTTGGGCTTTTCGCCCTCCTTCCTCTTGTACACAAGACAGTCCCCCGCGACGGCGGCGATCATCTCGCGCGTGACGAGCCCTTCGCGCAAGATCTGCGGAATTTTCCCCGTACAGTCGAGCACGGTGCTCTCGATCCCCCCCGAGCACGCCCCGCCGTCAAGAATGAGCGAGATCTTTCCGTTGAAGTCGTCGAAAACGTGCCGTGCGGTGACGGGAGAGACATGCTTGGAGAGATTGGCGCTCGGCGCGGCGACGGGAAGATCGACTTCCCGCAAAAACGCCTGTGCGGCGGGCGACGACGGGACGCGTACGGCAAGCGTATCGAGCCCGCAAGAGACGTATTTCGAAACCTTCCCCGTCGAGGGATAGACCATCGTAAGCGGCCCCGGAAGGAAGGCCTTTCTGAGTGCCGCCGCATAAGAAGGTTCCCCGTCGATGAGGCGGGAAAGTTCGTAGTCCCTGTGCACGTGCACGATGAGCGGGTTGTCGGCGGGCCTTCCCTTGAGTGCAAAAATTTTGAGGACGGCCTCGTCCGAAAAGGCGTTTGCGCCCAGTCCGTACACCGTCTCGGTGTGGAAGGCGACGGCTTCCCCCTCTTCGATGTACTTTTTGGCGCGGGAGAGCCCATCCTTCGAGCACCCGACGATCTGCGTCTCCATGGTCATTCGAGCGGGATCCCGCCCTCGTCGTCTCCCCCTTGGGCGGGGAATGCCTCCCCCGCGTCGGGAAGCGCGTCGCTCTTGCGGTAGTTGGGTTCCTCCGTCGGGCGGTTCTGTTCGTCGACGTCGACAAAGCGCGTCGTTTCGCCGAGGAAGCGGAGCTGGATCCTGCCGAGCGACCCGTTTCTGTGCTTGGCGATGACGAGTTCCGCCGCCCCCTTCACGATGTGATTCTTCGTGATCTCCTCCGCCGTCGCGTTGACGTCGGGACGGTTGATGAACATGACGATATCCGCATCCTGCTCGATGGCCCCCGATTCGCGGAGGTCGGAAAGCTGCGGCTCCTTGGTCTGAATGCGGCGGAGCTGCGAGAGCGCAATGACGGGAACGTCGAGTTCCTTCGCCATGATCTTGAGGTCGCGGGTGATGGAGGCGATCTCCTGCTGACGGTTGAAGTCGCTCGAGGCGATCTTGTCCCCCGCCCCCATGAGCTGGATATAGTCGATCATCACGAGGTCGAGCCCGCCCGCCGAGGCGACAAGGCGGCGGCACTTCGAGAGGATCTCCGCGGGGGTGATACGGGAGGAGTCGTCGATGAAGATCTTGCTCTCCTGCAATTTATCGCTGGCGCGCCAGAGGTTCTTCCACTCCGACTGATTGAGCTTGCCCGCAAGCGCCTTCTCCATGCTGACTTCGGCGTGGGCGCAGAGAAGCCTCTGCACGATCTGCACGCGGGGCATTTCGAGCGAAAAGACGGCCGCGATCTTGCCCTTTTTGAGGCAGGCGTGTTCGACGATGTTCATCGCGAGCGACGTTTTCCCCATCCCGGGGCGGGCGGCGATGACGATGAGGTCGGATTTCTGCAATCCGTTGGTGATGCGGTCGAGGTGCTTGAAGCCCGTTTCGAGCCCGCGGTAAGCGTTGGGATCGGCGGCGATGTCCTCGAATTTCTTGATGACCTGCCTCGTCACGACCCCGTCGCCGAGGCCCGCAAGCGTCGAGCCGTCCTCCTCGCGGGAGATGTCGTAGACGAGCTTTTCGGCATAGGCGATGGCGTCGCGCGCCTCCTGCCCCTTTCTCGAGTTCTCGTCGATGTCCCTTGCGGCACGGATGAGGGCGCGGTTGACGCCGTCGCGGCGGACGATCGCAAGGTACTGTTTATAGTTTGCGGAAGAGGGCGTGAAGGAAGCAAGGTCGGTGATCGCCTGCAGTCCCCCTGCCCTCTCGAGCGTTCCGTCCCGTTCGAGCTGATCTGTGAGCGTCACGACGTCCACCGTCTTGCGAGCGCCGAACACACGCTTCATCGCGGCAAGGATGAGGCGGTGGGATTCCTGATAAAACTCCTCTTCCCGAAGCGATTCGAGAAGGTCGGTCTGTACGCTCTCGTCGATGATGATGCATCCGAGAAGCGCGGCTTCCGCATCGAGATTGTGCGGCATCTGATTTGTCGGCATAACTTTCCTCTTTTGGTGGATTTTGGGTCAGGAGAGCGATTCGAACTCCCCGAGGGCATTTTCGAATTCCTTCATCGCCGCATCGAAGGGCGCCTCGGTCGTGAGATCAGCGCCCGCAATGCGGAGAAGGGAGACGGGATCGGTCGAACAGCCGCCTTTAAGGAAGCGCTTGTACGCCTCGACGGCGGGTTCGCCCTCCGAAAGGATGCGGTTCGCGATGCAGATCGCGGAAGTGATGCCCGTCGCATACTTGTACACATAGAAGGAACGGTAGAAGTGCGGGATGCGCGCCCATTCGAAGGAGATCTCCTCGTCGTGGACGACGGCGTCGCCGTAGTACTTCTTGTTGAGGGCGAGGTAGAGCTCGGAGAGGTTGTCTTTGTTGAGCGGTTCGCCCCGCTCCGCCATCGCATGCGCCTCCTCCTCGAACTCCGCAAACTGCGTCTGGCGGAAGAGGGTCGTGCGTATCATATCCATAAAGTAGTTGAGAAGGTAGCGCTTGAGCTTGACGTCCTCCGTCGTTTTCAGAAGATACTTGAGAAGGAGCACCTCGTTGACCGTGCTCGCGACTTCGGCGACGAAGATCTTATAGTCCGCCTTCGCGTAGGGCTGGGCGCCGTTCGAATAGTAGGAATGAAGGGAATGCCCCATCTCGTGTGCGATCGTGAAAACATCGTGCGTCGTCTTCTGATAGTTGAGCAAAACGAAGGGATGGGTCCCGAAAATGCCGATGGAATAGGCCCCGTTGCGCTTCCCCGCCGTCTCCTCGACGTCGATCCAGCCCTCCGCTCTTCCCTTCTCGAAGAGGGTTAGATATTCCTTCCCGAGGGGGGCAAGACCCTTGAGGACGAGGTCGTACGCCTCGTCGAAGGAGAGGCGGAGCTCCGCGTCGTCCACGAGGGAGGGATAGATGTCGTACATGTGCATTTCGTCGTAGCCGAGCGCCTTCTTGCGGAGCGCCATATAGCGGTGCATGAGCGGGGTCGCCGCGCTTACGCAGGAGACGAGCCTCTTATAGACGTCGGAGGAGACGTCCTCTTCGAAGAGGGCCATGTCGAGGCAGGAATCGTACCCGCGCACCGTCTTGTAGAAGATGTCCTTCTTGACGTTGCCGAAATAGGCCGTCGCGATCGTGCTGAGGATCTTTCGGTACGCGCCGTAGTACTTGGCGAAGGTCTCCTTCCTCTTCTCGCGGTCGTTTCCGCTCATGATGACGGAGTACAGCCCGTGGGAGAGGCGGACGGTCTTTCCGCCGTACTCTATTTCTGGGAGGTCGAGCTCGGCGTTGTCGAGCATCTCGAACACATCGCCCGAGACGCCGAGCGCGTCGCTCGCCTGCGCAAGGATGACCTCCTCGCGCTCCGAGAGGGTGTACTTCTTCCCCGCACGGATGCGGGAGAGCGCATAGTCATACTCCGAGAGCCGCTTGTCGGCGATGAGCGCGGTAAGCGTCTCGTCGGGAAGCGCCGTGATCTCGGGCGTCGCAAACGCCGTTTCCGCCCCCGCCCGCGTGAGGAGGGAGATGACCTTCGAGAGGTAGGAATTGTATTTGGTGACGCGGACGTCCTCGTCGTGTTTCAAGAAGGCATAGAGGTACACGCGCATCGCGGCGATACTGAACGCCTCCTCCGCCTTGAAGTAGGCAAGAATGTTCTCGGCGCTGTTCAGCGTCCCCTTGAAGCGTGCGAAATCGATCATCGGGTCGAGCGCCGAAAACGCCTTCTCCCACGCCTCGTCGTTTTCGAATACGTCCTCTACGCGCCACTTTCTCTCAGCGGGAACTTCGTTTCTTTCCATATTTATTTGTTCTCCTTTTCGTCAATTTTTGAAACTGTGGATGGGTGCGGGAATGAGCCCGCCGCGCCCGATAAACTTACTTGCATCCCCGGGATGGACGGGCATCACGGGCGCATGGCCGAGAAGTCCGCCGAAGGAGACGCTGTCCCCCACCTTCTTCCCGGGGGCGGGGATGACGCGGACCGCCGTCGTCTTGCTGTTGATCATGCCGATCGCCGCTTCGTCGGCGATCATCGCGGCGATCGTCGAGGCGGGCGTATCGCCGGGGATGGCGATCATGTCGAGCCCCACCGAACAGACGCAGGTCATCGCCTCAAGCTTTTCGATCGAGATGTTTCCCGCCTCCGCCGCCTCGATCATGCCGATGTCCTCCGAGACGGGGATGAACGCGCCCGAAAGGCCGCCCACCCGCGAGGACGCCATGACGCCGCCCTTTTTCACGGCGTCGTTGAGCATCGCGAGCGCCGCGGTCGTCCCGTGGCATCCCACCGTCGAGAGCCCGAGCTCTTCGAGGATGCGAGCGACCGAATCCCCCCGCGTCGGCGTGGGCGCAAGGGAGAGGTCGACGATGCCGAACTTCGCCCCGAGCCGCGTCGCCGCCTCACGGGCGATGAGCTGCCCCGCGCGGGTGATCTTGAAGGCGGTGCGCTTGATGACCTCCGCCGCGTCCGTAAGGTCTGCTTCGGGCACGAAGGAGAGCGCGTGATGCACGACGCCCGGTCCCGAGACGCCGACGTTGACGACGGTGTCCCCCTCTCCGATGCCGTGAAAGGCCCCCGCCATGAAGGGATTGTCCTCCACCGCGTTGCAGAACACGACGAGTTTCGCACAGCCGACGCCGTCCCTCTCCGCCGTTCTCTTTGCCGTCTCGAGGACGATCTCCCCCATGCGGCGCACCGCGTCGATATTGATGCCCGAGCGCGACGAACCGACGTTGACGGAGGCGCAGATGCGCTCGGTCGAGGAGAGGACTTCGGGAATGGTCCCGAGGAAAATATTTTCGTAATCGGCCGTCCCCTTATGGACGAGCGCCGAATAGCCGCCGAGGAAATCGACGCCGAGCTCCTTCGCGGCACGGTCGAGCGCGTAGGCAACGAGCGGGCTCTCTTCGGGGAATGCCGCCGTGAGCACGGAAACGGGCGTCACCGAAATGCGTTTATTGACGATCGGGATCCCGTACTCCCGCGAGAGGGCCTCCGCCGTCGGGACGAGGTCCTTCCCCTTTTGCATCACGCGGTCATAGACGGCCTGCGCCGTCTTTCGCGCACTTTCGCGCACGCAGGAGAGGAGGGAGAGCCCGAGGGTCACCGTACGGATATCGAGATGTTCCTTTTCGACCATCTCGACCGTTTCAAGCACCTGATTGGTATTGAACATTGTGCCGCCCTCAAACGTTGTGCATCGCGTCGAAGATCTCGCCGTGCTGCAGGCGGATATTCATGCCGATCTCTTTGCCGAGCTCGTCGAGCCCCTTGGCAAGCGCCGAAAACTCCGTTCCGATCCCCGAGACGTCCACCATCATGACCATGGCGAACTGATCCCCGAGGATCGTCTGGGAGACGTCCTCGATATTGACGTTGTGGCGGAAGAGGAACCCGCTCACTTCGGCGATGACCCCCTTCCGATCTGTCCCCGTGACGGTCACGACCGCACTCATGCCTGTTCCTCCCCGCGCACGATCTCGTATTCGATCATGAGATTCCCCTGCGACACGAACCGCACCATATCCCCTTCCTTGAAGGGCGGATACTCCTTTTCGCCGTCGACGAAGATCTGACGGCGCAGAACGTCGTCCTTTTTGATGTTCCCGACGAGAAAGACGGCGACGTTGACGTCGACGCCGTCGTGCGTCGTCCAGTCGTCTATTTCATAAAAGGGCAAGACCGCATACTCCTTGAGCCCCACGGAGATGAAGCGGAGCATCTTGCAATAGGCGTTGCAACGCTTGAATTTGATCCCCATGAAGGGGAAGGCGAACGCAAGATAGACGCCCGTCAAAACGGCGGTCGCGACGATGATCCACGTCCCTGCGGGGTGGGCGTAAGGCAGGGAAATATAGTAGATGACGAGCGCCAGAAAGGCCGCGAAGAATACGCCGCTCACCCCGAAAAAGCCGCCGAGGATGCGCCGCCGCTGCTGCATGGCGTCCCAAAGATCGATATCGGAATACAGTTTTTCCATTGCTCTTCTCTCAGTTTGCGATAAACAGGACGCCGAGGGTATTTCTGCCGCAGTGCCCCGTAATGACGGACCCCGCAACCGTTTCGAGCACTTCGTCGAAGGTGAAGAGTTCCGCGACCCGTTTTTTTGCGTATTCGACGAGCTCGGGATCGGCGCTGCTGTGCGTGATGAAGCAGCGCGTCCTGTCGTAGGCGTGATACTTTTCGGAGAGGTCCTCGATGTAGCTGCCGATGCACTTCTCCATGCTCCCGCGGTATTTCTTCCCCGCGACGAGCTGACCGTCCTCCATCTCGATAAGCGGATGGATCTTGAGGAGGTTTGCCCCGTACATTGCCATGCGCGAGCATCTTCCGCCCTTATAAAGGTAGTCGAGGCGGTCGGGGATAAAGGAGGTATTGACAAGCGGCCGCAGGGCGTTCACCGTCTCGACGATCTCCTCCGCCTCCTTCCCCTTTCGGACCATGTCCGACGCCTTCATGACGAGAAGCCCCTGCCCCGAAGAGAGCGCATGGGTATCGACGACAAAGACCTTTCCCCCGAAAGATTTCGCCGCCTCTTCTGCGTATTGGTAAGACGAAGAGGATCTCGAAGAGATGTTGAAGTGGATGACCGTCTTTCCCTCTTTCGTGTATGTTTCGAAGAATTCCTCATAGTCCATGATGCTCGGCGCGGCCGTCTTGGGAAGCTGCCCCGTCCTTTCGACGTAGTCGAAGATGTCCTGCGGGGAGATCGTCACTCCGTCGCGGTAAGAATCCGAACCGAGAATGACGGAGAGCGGCATGATCCCGATATCGCGCAGTTTTACGTGTTCGCCGAGGTCGCAAGTGCTGTCCGCCGTAAGTTGAATTTCCATATATTCCTCCGTTGCTATTAACGTTTTCTGAGCCAGTTTGTAAAGAATCCGCGAAGATTTTCCCATCGCGTGATCCACGCCTTATGTTCGACCGCCCAATCGGGGACGACCCCGATGACGTCCTCCTCCCGAAGCGGGCCCGCATCGCGGGAGTCCTTGCTGATGATGCGGTTGTCCCCCATCACGAAGATCTCCCCTTCGCCGAGCTCGACCTCGCGGAAGTGCCGAAGGTTTTCCCCGAGAAGATAGGGCTCCTCGAGCGGGGCGTATTCCCCTTCCCCCTTCTTTAAGTAGACGATCCCGTCCTCGCATTTGAGGGAGTCGCCCTCGAGCGCGATGACGCGCTTAATAATATTCTGATTGCGGCCGTTCCCGAACTCCGGATAGTCGGTGACGTCGACAATGACGATGTCCCCCCGCTTCAGCTCGAAGGAGCGCTCCGCATAGATGAGGTCTCCGTCGTAGACGGTATTGCGCATGGAGTCTCCGACGACTTCGACGACGAAAAACTCCATGTTGAGCCATGCGTCGGCGACGAGAATGAAGAGGTAGACGACGAGGAGGACGATAAGGAGAGTGAACGCCGTATTGTTTTCCCGCTTGCGGCGGTTGAGCATCTCGGGGCGGCGGATCATATCTCCTCCGAAAGGACGCGGCGGATCCGACGCTCGAGCTCGTCTTTCTCCATGAGGACGCTATGCCCGCAAGTGAGACATTCGATCTTCCAATCGGCCCCGATGCGGACGATCCGCCACGTTTTTCCGCCGCAGGGATGCGGCTTTTTTGTTTCGATGACGTCGCCGAGTTTCATTTCAGATCCAAAGAAGGTTGTTGACGATGAATTCCTTATCGCCGAAGAAGGCGACGGAGACGACGCTGTTGAAGTCGCGGAGCGGCGTTCCCGTCTCCGTTTTGAAGTCGTTGCAGGAAAAGACGAAGCTCTTCCACTTCCCGCCCCCCTGCACGAGGGCAAGGCAGGCGTAGCCGAGCGTCTCCTCCTCGTCCTTGTAAAAGACGATGCGGACGCGGGTATCTTCCTTTGCATAGAGGTCGAAGCGGAAGGAGACCCCGTCGGGCGCGACATACCGCGGTTCGCCCACCCGATAAGTGACGACGCCCGAGGTCGACGACACGCCGCGGATCCCCCCGTACCCGGGGAGAAGCATCAGATCGGGCGAATCGTTCATGAAGCAGTCGGCGACGGCGCGCACCCCCCGCCGATAGGAGGAAAAGCCCGCAAGGCCGTCTGCCTCCGTATAGATGACGCGGGAGGCGCGGCAGGTGTTTTTATACTTCTTTTTCACGTTGACTTCGAGGATCTTCGAGGTGACGGAGAAGTTGTTGGAATAGTTGACGAACGCGTACACGAGCGCGCGAGGGCTCTCCTCGTAGAGGGAGAGCGGGATCGTCCCGACGTTGCCGTCGAGATCTTCGGGTTTTCCGAGGACGCGGGTCCAGTCGCGCGCCTTGAAGGCGTCGACGTTTTCGGTATAGAAGATGCCGTAGTCGCGGATCTCCCCCGTCTGGTCGAACACTCCCTTTACGACGAGGTTCTCCTCCTCGTCCTCCTCGACGGAGACCTGAATGGGTTCGCAGAGGAACACAGACCGCTTTTTCAGGTGCTTGGAGAGGAAGAGGTCGATATCGCAGAGGGTATGCGAGCCCATGAGCCCGTTCCCGTGCGCAGAGAAGAGAAGCGCCTTCTCCACGTTCGGATTGATCTGGCGGAAGGTATCGTAGACGCGGTCGTAGTTGTATTTTTTGTCGTTGACGGCGGAGAGAAGCAGAACGGGGCAATTGATGTAGGGCGCATAGCTCTGCGAATCGATCCCCGCGATGAAGCGGTGGCGCTCCTCGTCGAGGAGGCGTTTTTCCCCCTCCTTGAACTTTTCGATGCCGCGATAGGCAAGCCAGCCCGCCGCGCACACCGAGATCATGCAGGCAAGCGGAACGTAGGGCGCGATTTTGAAGAGGATCTCGCCGCCCGTTCTCAGGCCGATCGCCCCCACCTCGAGCACTTCCTCGCGGTTGAGAAGATAGCGCGCCGCATACCGTGCAACGCCCGCCCACTCGTACCAGCTCGTCTCGCGGGCGGTCTTGTCGCAGAATTCGATCCGCCGCCCCGCACGGACAAAGTTCGCGTAGTCGACGTTCTTGGGATAGACGGTATAGAGCCCTTCGCGTTCGCCGCAGTAGTCCACGCAGAAAACGCCGTAGCCGCCCGAAACATACCGCGCGATGAACGTCTCGTCGAAGGGAAATCCCGCTTCGAACAAGATCATCACGACGGGAAATTTTTCAACGCCCTCGGGGAACACGTAGCGCGCATAGATCTTGACTCTGCCCGCGCCCGTTTCCCGTCCGTAAAAGTAGAGATCGCGCGAAACGACGCCGTTTTCGGTGCGTTCGGAGAGGATCTCTTCCTCGGGCGGAAGCGATTCGTCGAATCCCTTCCAAAGTGTTACCGGCGTTAAAATTTTCACCAAAACCCCTTACCTCACTCCGCTATTATTTGCGAACCGCGCTGTTCGGTCGCCTTGACGACCGAAAGCTTTCGGTCGATCCTGTGCTTGAGTTCCTCGACATGCGAGATGATGCCGATCGTAAACCGTTCGCTCCGAAGTTTTTCGAGACTGTCCATCACCGTATCGACGAGCCGCCCGTCGAGGGTGCCGAATCCTTCGTCGAGGAAGAAAAATTCGATGGGTCTTAAAGAGCGTGCGCAGATCTCCGCGCCGAGGGCAAGCGCAAGAGAGAGCGAAACGAGGAAAGTCTCCCCGCCCGAGAGCGTGGAAACGCTCCTGAGCTCCCCTCCGTTGAAGTTGTCGCCGACGAAAAATCCGCCTTCGTAGCGAAGGAAATACCGTCCGTCCGTCAAAGAGAGCAGTCTCCCGCTTGCATTGACCGCGACCGTCTGAAGGTACTCCTCCGCGACAAATTCCATGAATTTATTGCCCTCGAGCAGCTTTTTGAGCTGCGACAAAAGGTCGGAGGTATGGACGAGCCCCACGAGCTCTTTGGAGAGCGCCTGCTTTTCGGAGAGCTGTCTCTCTTCGCGGCGGAGGGTTTCCTCCGTCACGGCAAGCTCCTTTCTGCACTCCGAGAGGGAAGAAGAGAGCTGCTCCTTTTCGCATTTTGCCGCCGCAAGCCGCTCCTCCGTCGCCTCACCGAGTTCCGCTTCGCCGAGTTCGCGCACGCGGGAGGAGACGGCGGCGTATTCCTCGCGGAAGCGGGTGACCCGCGCTCTTGCCTCCGAGGCGTCGCCGTAACGTCCGGTGAGAGCACGCGCCTCTTCCGCATCCGAAAATTCTCCTGCGGCAAGGGCGGCGCGGTATCTTGCGATCCCGCCCGAGAGCGCCGTTTTCGCCCCTTCCGCCCGTTCTTTGGCGGTGGCGGCGGCAACGTCTGCGCGCTTGAGACGGTCGGCGGCGGCGGCTTTTGCCAAGCTCTTTTCCCGCTTCTCCGCCCGCTTTGCGGCATAGGCCGATTCCGCTTCCGCAAGCGTCGGCACAGAGCCGAGGGAGCGGTCGCACTCTTCGATCTCCGCTTGAAGGCGGACCCGTTCCCCTTCGAGCCGTTCGAAGTCGCTGCGGGCGCGTTCGGCGCGGTCTCTTCTCCGTTCGAGCTCCAAAAGCTCGGCGCGGAGGCGGTCGCGCGTCTGTTCGCGCTCCTTGAATTCCCTTCGGAGCGCCGAAAAATCAAATTCTTCGCCCTCCGAAAGGCGGGTATATTTTTGGATGAGCGGCGCGCTGTCCGCCTCGATCGCGGGATGCTTGCGGGTGAGGTCGGAAAGCTCCCCCGAAAAGACCGCATACTCCCCGCGGAGGAGCCCCGCCTTTGCGCGTTCTTCGGAAAAGGCCTCGAAATTGCCCGTTCCGAGCGCCTCGAGCGCCCCCTCCTTCTCTGCCTTCATCGCGTCATAGTCGAATTCGTCGAGACGGAGGGCGGACTTTTCCCTCTCCGTCTTTTCGAGAAGTTCCGCGGCTTTTTTGCGCTTTTTGCGCGTCTCTTCCGCGGAGGAAGCCCTCTCGCGCTCCGCGGCAAGGCGGGCGAGTTCGCCGTCGAGCGCCTCCTCGTCCCAATTTGCCCACAAGGCAAACGCCGCTTGGGCGGCGGAGAGTTCCTCTTCGGCGGCGGAAAGTTCCCGCATTGCCGAATCGGAACGGGCGCGGAGCTCTGTCCCCTCCCTCTGTGCCGCAAGGACGGCCGCGGCGTGTTCGAGCCGACCGAGTTCGCGCTCGAGCGCTCCGACCTCCTCCTTTACGGCGTCGAGTGAGGCAAGGCGCTTTTGGGCGGCCTCGGCCTCGCGGCGCTTTTCCGCAAGGGCGGAGAGGCGTTTTTCCTCCTCTTCCGCACGGGAGAGCGCCTGAATTTGTGTATGTTCCTTTTCGGAAAGCGCCTTGACGCGCCCGAGAAGCTCTTTAAGGTGCGCTTCGCTCACTTCCGCATACGGTTCGAGCCGCGCTTCGACGACCCGACGCTTCGTCATCTGCTCGGAGAGAGCGGAATTGACCGTGCGGACGAGGCGATCGCCGTACGCTTCGAGGTCGAAGAGCCGTGCGATGAGCCGAAGCCTGTCCCCCCGCGCCGCCTTGACGAACTGGGCGAATTCCCCCTGCGGCAGGGCGATACACTTCTCGAAGTCCCGCTGTTCGAGCCCGACGATGCGCTCGAGCAGAGCGTCGCAATCGCGTACGCCGTCGGCGCAGACCGCCCAGACCCCCTCTTTTTCCTCGTAGACTTTCGCGTTCTGCGAGGCGTTTTTGCGTCTCAGTTCGCGTTCGGCGCAAAACGTCCGCCTTGCGCCCTCATAGACGATCTCGAATTCGAACCGCACCTCTGCGCGGTCGCAGCGGTAGTTGATGACGTCGGCAATGCTCGTGTCGCGGCCGCTCACGCGGAGCACTCTCCCGTACAGGGCAAAGCCGATGCAGTCGAGAATGGTGCTCTTCCCCGAGCCCGTATCGCCGAAGATGCCGAAAATGCCGAACTCGCCGAGGCGGCGGAAGTCGATCTCCGCACGCTCGGAGAAGGAATTGAACCCGATAAAGGAAAGTCGGATGGGCCTCATGCTTCCGCCTCCCCCAAGAGCCGCAAAAAGGTCGCCGCGAGCTCGTCGGACGCGTCCGCACCGAACTTCGTGCGGTAATATTCGCGGAAGAGCTCCTCCGCGGAGAGGTTTTTCCGCGAGACGACGGGCGTGTCCGCACAGGAAACTTCGGTGTGGAGGGAGATCAGCCCCTCGTGGGCGCGGAGCGCCTCCGTCTCACTCGCCGTGAGCGGCGCTTTGAGGCGCAGGGTGAGCTCGATGAGTTTCCCCGCATTCGCCGAAAGAAGGGAGAGCGCCGAAGGGACGCTGTCCGCCTCGAGACGGGCAAGCCGCTTCCCCTTTGTGAGCGGGATCTCCTCCTTCACGGAGACCGTATTTCCCCGGGTCTCGAGGAGCACGACGCCCTTTTCGATCCCCGCTTCGTCGAAGGAATATTGCAGGATCGACCCGCTGTAACGGGCATTTTGCCCCACTTTCTGGCGCTTGTGGAGGTGTCCGAGGGCGGTATAGCCGTAGGGAGGAAGCTCGGAGGCGGGTACGGCCCGTGCGCCGCCGAGGGTGATGTCCCGCTCGGAAGAGCTCACGCTGCCCCCCGCGATGAAGAGGTGGGTAAGGAGGATGTAGGGCATGTCGCCGCGGTAGTGTTCCTCCCCCGCGCGGATCCAGCGGAGCGCCTTCTCCGCATAGCTCTCTTCTGTTTTCTCCTCTTTGAGGCGCGCCTCGTTGGGATAGGGAAGCGCATTGATGTACACCCTCTCCTCCCCCTTTTCGAGGATAAGGAAGTTCTCCCCCGCCTCTATGGCATGAACAAGGCGGCCGCTTTGCACTGCGGGGCGGAAAGAATGCCCCCCGAAGAGGTAGATCCCGTTGAGACCCGCAAGGGGCGCCGCGGCGGAGAGGCGGACGCCGTCGTCGTGGTTGCCGCTGACGATCACCACGGCGCGGCCCTCCCCCGCCAGTTTCTTCACGGCGCGGTAAAAGACCTCCTCCGCCTCCGCGGGAGGAAGATAGGTATCGAAAACGTCCCCTGCGATGAGGACGATATCCACTTGCTTTTCGTCGCAGACGGCGGCGAGCTCGTCGAGGACCTCGATCTGTTCGGGCAGACGTTCCCGCTCTATGAGCCGTTTCCCGAGATGCCAATCGGAGGTGTGAAGTAAGATCATTCGAAGTTGTCCGACCAAATTTTTTTCGCCCGCCCAAAAACGTTTGGCGTTTGGGGTCGGACTATGCTATACTATTATACACCGCATAACAGAAAAAAGCAAGCGTTGTACGGATCTTCGGGAAAAAACCCGAGCGGATTTCGGAGGATTTTATGTCGTTCAGTTCCTTTTCGAAGGATTTTGCCGAGAGTTCGTTCACGAACGTCGAGAACAGCTTCATCACGAAATATCTGCCCGAGGCGAACGGCGACGCCGTGCGCGTCTACCTCTACGGGCTCTACCTCTGCGGCTGTTCGCAGGAATTCGACGCGGAGAGCGCCGCAAAACTCTTGAAGCTCCCCCTGAAAAAGGTCGTCGAGATCTACACGTTCTGGGAGGAGTGCGGGCTCGTTCAGATCCTCTCCCGCGAACCCCTCTTCGTCGAATATCTTCCCGTGAGCGCCGCGATCGGCAAACCCAAGCCCATCCGTCCCGAAAAATATGCGGAATTCAACCGCGAACTCTATAAACTTCTTCAAAAAGCGGGAAAGGACTTTCGGCCCTTCGAGCTCCAACGCATTCTCGAGTTCCTCGAAAATAACCCGATGGAACAGCAGGCCTTCCTCCTCGTGGCGGAATATTGCGTCAAGAAGGACGGGGCGCGGCTCTCCTCCTCCCACATCCTCAACAAGGCGGAAAAGCTCGTCCGCGAACACAAATACACCTATGAACAGGTCGAGGGCGACCTCGCCGACTACAACGCGCACGAGAAGGAGCTCTCGCGCATCTTCACCCTCCTCGGGATCTACCGCAAGCCGCAGGACGGCGACTATCTCCTCCTCGAAAAGTGGACGGCGGCGGGATTCGAGACAGGCGCGGCGTATGCCTGTGCCGAAACGCTGAAAAAAGGCAGTATGGCGACCCTCGACGCGCTCATATCCGAGCTCTGCGAAAAGAAGATCTTTTCGGAGGCCGACGCCCGAGAATATCTTGAACGGCGGGAGGAACTCGCGGATATTGTGTTCAAAGTAGGCAGAAAACTCGGCGTCAAGGTGCAAAATCCCCGCCCCTATATCGAGGAATACGCCGAAAAATGGTCGGAACGCGGCTACGACGGCGAAAGTCTCGTGCTCGTCGCCTCGATCGGGCTCCGCCTCTCGTACGGGTTTTCCGAGCTCGACGCCCTGCTCGAGGAGATGTACCGGCTCGGGATCGTCGACGGCGACGGCGTTCGGGCGTACTGCGCAGACCGCGACAGGCAGCTCAGGCTCCTTCAGAGCATCCAATCGGTGTGCGGCGTCGTCAAAAAGTCGCAGGCGACCCTCGATATGCTCGGCGTGTGGCGGTCGTGGAACTTCGGCGACGAAATGATCCTCGAGGCGGCGCACCGCAGCGCAAATGCCGCTTCCCCCATCCCTTACATGAACAAACTTCTCTCGGAGTGGAAGCGCCTCGGCGTATTCACCCCCGACGCGATCCCCGAAGCGCAGACGCCGATAAAGCAAAGCGCGCCTTCTGCCGTCAAGAGCGAAGCCGCGATCGCCGCCGATGCGCGGAGCGAACGCGAACGCTACTACGCCGTGCGGCGCGAACGGGCGATGCGGCATGCGGAGCGGGCGATCGCGATCGCCGAAAAAGACGAGGAATACCGCGCCGCCGAGGCGGCAAGAAAAAAGGGCGAGATCGAACTCGCCAAGGCAGAAATGTACTCCCCCGAGACGGCGGAAGCATTAAAAGCGGAGCTCAGCGAAGCGCTTGCCCGCCGCAGCCGCGCCCTTGCCCGCCTCCACCTCACCGAGCGGGACTTCGAACCCCGCTTCGAATGCGTCAAGTGTTCGGACACGGGCTTTTTGCCGAACGGACAGGCGTGCGATTGCTATCGGAAATAAGTATTATGCGTGACATAATTCAAATTTCCGCAAGATATTGTACCTATTATGTATGACATAATACATCATATCCGCGTTAAAAAACGGTGCACCGAGACGTTGGTGCACCGTTTTTTATTCGTATTCGCCGAAATCGCGCCGCTCGTTTCCGCCGCGGTAGAAAGGCGGCGGCTCGGGGGTGGGCGGGCATTCCTCCCATTTCCCCTTCCGCTTATCGGGCTTTGGCGCCGCTTTCAGTTCCACGAGAATGGTATCGACGCCGATCTTTCGGATATTTTTCAGGTCGATGAAGAGGTCTGCCTTTCCGAATCGGAATCCCCTCCCGCCCGGTACGACGATCCCCTGCACCCTCCCCTCCGGCCAGCTGAATACGACATCGCAGACTTTCCCGAGGCGTCTGCCGTCCGTAAGATTCACCGCTTCCTTTCGTCTTAGTTCCTGATAACTCGTTTCCACGCTATATGATATGCGGCGATGGGCGGATTGTTGCAATTCCTGTCGAAAAAGTCTCTCTCCCCTTTAAGAGATCTCTTTTCGGATACAGCCGAGCGCGTTCTTTTCGAGGCGCGAGACTTGCGCCTGCGAGATGCCGACCTCGGCGGAGATCTCCGTCTGCGTCTTGCCCTCGTAGTAGCGGAGCTGAAGGATCTTCTTCTCGCGGTCGGTGAGGCGGTCGATGGCCTCCCGCAGCGCCACCCGCTCCGTCCAGATTTCGTCGCTCTGCGTCTCGTCGTAGAGCTGATCCATGAGCTCGAGGGTATCGCCCGACTTGTTGTAGACGGGTTCGTAGAGGGAAACGGGATCGGAGATCGCATCGAGACAATAGACGACCTCCCGCTCTTTGACTTTCATCTCCGCGGCGATCTTCTCGATCGTCGCCTCCTCGTCCCTC
Source organism: uncultured Clostridia bacterium (assembly GCA_947626005.1). Lineage (GTDB taxonomy): Bacteria > Bacillota > Clostridia > Christensenellales > Borkfalkiaceae > Gallimonas. Next base: position 7,225 of record CANQQM010000017.1, on the reverse strand, counting down.
CCCTCGATCTCCTCGCGGATCTTGAGGATGCGGTACGCCGCGTCGCGGATGGAGCGCGAGACGCGCAGACTGTTCCCGTCGCGAAGGTAGCGCTTGATTTCCCCCAAGATCATCGGAACGGCGTACGTCGAGAATTTTACGTTGAACTTGAGGTCGAAGTTGTCGATTGCCTTGATGAGCCCCACGCACCCCGCCTGAAACACGTCGTCCGCATTGGCGTTCTTCGCCCAGAACCGCTTGACGAGGGAGAGAACAAGGCGCATATTCCCGACGATAAACTTCTCCCGCGCCGCTCTGTCCCCCGCCTTTAAGCGGATCATGAGTTCCTCGTTTTCCTCCGCGGAGAGCTTCGGAAGCCCCGCCGTGTCTACGCCGCAGATCATGACTTTACTCAGCATGTGTTTTCCTCCCTATGTATCTCCCGTGGAAAACAGTATCTGCAATCGCGGCGTTCGTATGCACGAAGCGGCACCTTTCGGCTACGGCGTATATCTTAGCGGATCTGCCCTGTCGGATCCTGTGCGAATGTGCCGAAGTTTCGCGGCGCTTGTCGAAAGAAGCATAAGAAAAGACCGCCCGAAGGCGGTCCTTTTCGGGTAGTTTATTCGAAGGCCAGTGCGCCGACCGAGTAGTCGGGATCGGTTTGCCAGGCGCGGCCGTTCGGGCTCGTCGACTCGTACATGAAGAATCGGAAGTCCTGCGACCCTGCCGCAAGCGGGAGATACCGTCCGATGCCGCCCGTTTCGCCCTCTGCGCCCGAGAACACGGAGAGGTTGATGCGGAATTCGCCAAGCCCCGCCTTGCGTGCGTCGTTCATGTTCTGAGTGGAGATCTGAGAATAATTCCTGCCGCCGCCGTAGAGCGCGATGCCGCCGTGGACGTACTGCGTGTCGCCCTCGTTTTCGAGGATGGTCGAATAGTGGTCGGGGTCGGTCCGCTGCACATATTCGATGAGGGCGGCGAGGTCGAGCTTGAGCGGAAGATCCTGCGTATTGCCCTGAATGAGCGTATCGCTGTTGATGTTTCCGAGCTCCTTCCAGTCGTACATGCGCACATTGCCCTCGAGGCGGACAAGCGCCGCAAACGACGTCCCGCCGACGCCCGCCCAGTCGTGGAAGAACTCGCCGAGCGTCTCGTCGTTCATGAACCGATTCTCCTCGGCAAGCGCTTCGCCTGCGAAGTTGGCCTCGACGCCGACGCAGAAGAGACCGCTCTTTTCGAGGACGCTGTCCTTGAGCGTGAGGTCGGTGAGGACGTACGTCTGATAGAAGAAGGCGTCGTCGAGGTAGCTGTCCGTCTGCGAGGCGTAATTCGCGCCGTTGCGGTCGGTGAAGTAGGGCTCCCTGCCGAGGCGGGACGTCGCGCGGAGGGCGCGGTTCGTACCCGTCTTGAGGATGAATTCGCGGCTGTGGGAGAGCACGCACCCGTCGATGCGGACGACGGCCCGATCCTGCGCCGTAAGACGGTTCTCCGAGAGCGAATTGATGAAGTAGCTCTCTCCGTTCCGATTGCCGCCGTACACGCGGATGACGTTGCGCCCGTTGCGCACACGGCAGTTGAGCACGTTGACGTCGGCATTGATGTCGAGCACGGTGCCCGTGTTCGTGAGGCGGGTGAGGTCGTCGAGCGACGTATCGGGGTTGATCCTCGACTCGTCGCTGCAGCCGAGCAGCGTCGCGTTGTGGATCGTCACATTGTCCGTGCGGCAGAGGAACACGATGTTGTCCTGTGCGGCGACGGAGGCAAGTTCGCCGAGGCTGACAAATACGCGCGGCCCCTTGAAGAAGATGGGAACGCCGGCGTTGTCCTGTGCATTGGAGAAGTATTCGCCGCAGACGGAATGCCCGTTCCCGTAGACATCGTTCTTGAATTCGACGACGTAGTTCACGTTCGCATTCTCCTGCTCTCCGCGCGTCTCATAGAACTGCGTGTTGTAGGTGGAGCGCATGGTCTTGAGGAGGGCGCGGCGGGCTTCGATGGAGAGCGGCTGGCCCGCGTCGTCCGTTCCGAGCATGATATCCGCGCCGAGGACGATGGGATTGCCCGCTTCCGTCTCGGTGAAGAGCTGGCCGCTCGTCGTGACCTCTACGGCCTCGTTGTCGACCGTGAGAAGGACTTTCTGCTCGGTGTCGGGTTCGTCGATGCGCCACTGCTCGTTGCCCTTCCAGCTCGCGGTGAGGGTGATCTCGTCCTTCCCCTTGAGGTCGAGGAAGATGCACCCGTTTTCGATCAGCGTTTCGCCGTTGTCGGTCTTTACGATGGAAGCGGCGGAAGAATCGAGAGAGAACTCGAGGTCGTCGATGCCGTCTGCGATCGCACCCGCGGGGCTGTATGCCGTGATGTTGACGGCGTAGCGGTTTACGACCTTCTGCCCGTCTGCATACTTATAGCCCGCGACCGCAAGCCGCTTGGCAAGGCCGAGCTGGGTGTTGACGCTCTGAATGCCGATGACGTTGTTGATGACTTCGACTTCGACCTCGTGCGCGTCCATGTTGACGATCGTGCTGTTGTCGCGAAGCGCTTCGACGACGATGATGAACTTGTCGCGCGCCTTCGCCGTGACGGTGCAGACCGATCCGTCCTCGTTCGTCTCGTAGCTCAGATTGTTCATATCGCCGACGTTGATGAAATCCCAACGGTAGGTGATCCCCGTCGCGACTTCGATCGGCTCCGCATAGAAGGAGATCGGCGTACCCATAAGGATATTCGTCCCCTCGTCCGCGCTGAAATTCGGAATGTCGGTGCGGATGACGAAATCGAACTCGGTCGCCTGAACGGTGACCGTCTTTTGTCTGCCGTCGACCGTGACTTCGAACGGGAAGTCCTCCCCTTCTTCCGCTACGGGCATGGAGGCGGAGATCCTCCACCCCTTTGCGACGCCTTGGACGGCGACGACGTCGATCGTCACTTCGTCGTCGAAGCAATCGACCTCGGGCTCCTCTTCCGCTTCGACAAAGAACTCCGCCTTGCGCGACTCGCGGTCGTAGCGAATGGAGACGTTGTTATCCGTGCTGCCGTTGACGGCGAAATTGTTACCCGTGAGCCCCGCGTTTTCGACTTCGAGCTCGACGTGCCGCGTGAGGGCCCCGTTGACGCCGTTGGGGATCGTGACGTCGAACGCCGTCGTTCCCGTGAAGGGAAGAGAGATGGTCCCGCGGGCGGAATCGGCCTGCAAGAACCCTTCGCTCACTTGGAATCGCGGGCTCAGATAGGTATTGGGCTTGAGTTTTACGGTGTAGCCGAACTGCCCCGCGGAGAGCGCCGCAAAGTACTCCCCTTTCTCCTCCATGAGAAGGTTTACGCGCGAGGTGTCGCCGTTTGCATACATGGAGAAGTCGAACGCGTACGGCTTGGAGGCGCCGACGATCGCCGTGATGCTGTCCTCGTAGCCGCCGTCCTTGCTGACGGCGACGATGCGCACGGTGCCGACGGAATGCGCCATGATGCGGTCGGTCCCGTTCGAACTGCGCACGACTTCGACGACGTCGCCGGCTGCGACCTCTTCGTCGTTCGCCGCGCCCGAGACGCGCTCGTAGCGATATTCGAACTGGCGGTTGCTCGCGTTGGCGGGCTTCACGCTCGGGGTGATCTCATAGCTCCCGTCGTAGTCGGCGAGGTCGATGCTGATCGTGTCGTCGGGGTAGCGCTCCATGATCTCGATGCCGTTGACGGAGATCTGCACGTCGAGGCTTGCCGCATTCACCGCGCTGTAGACGACGAGCACGAAGAGAATGGGCAAAACGAGCATGAGCGCGATCATATTCTTTCTCACAACTGACCTCCCCCGCTGAACTCCTGATAGCGTTTATCGAGTTTGCGTATGAGATAATAATAGGCAGCGCCCGAAGCCGCAAGCGACACGACGCCGACGATGACATAGGTGAGGAATTCGTACCCCGAGACGAGACGGAGGGCGAAGAGAAGGCGAAGGAGCAGCACGCTTCCCCCGATGAGGAAGGAGGTCACCATACCGATGACGATGATCGCACTGACCGTATTGCCCGACTCCTTGATCTCCCCGTCCTCTTCGGTGGAGAATTTCGCATGGTTGAAGTCGTAGCGGGTCGCAAAGCAGATTTGCGCGAATCCGCACAGAAGGCCGCCGAGGAGCACAAACGGCGCTTCCCAGATCTGCACATACCCCGTCGAGACGAGGAGAATGGCCGAAATGAGCTGCGAGATCGCCGTGACGATCATACACAGCATGATCTTGGAGAAGAACACCGCCTTGTAGTCGAGCGGGTACGCCTTGACCGAGTAGAACATCTCCCCTTCGCGGCTGATGTTCGTCGAACAGAAAACGTTCGTGAGCGCCCCGAAAAGGAGGGTCAGGAAGATCGCGATCTCGAGGTCGCAGTTCATCCCGATGAGCTTCTCGACGATGGAAGAGCCGATCGTCATGCAGAAGTACACCATGAGCGGCATGATGACGGCGACCGAGAAGTACGAGAAGGTGTAGCCCGGCGTACGGAAGATGAGGAGGAAATCCTTCTTCATGAGCGCAAGGAAGGGATGGCGGCGGAAGTTGATCTCCTTGTGTTTGTGGATGAAGTTGACGTCGCCGGCGATCCTCGACTGCATGACCCACATCATGAGGCGGTGGATGATGAGCCCCGCGATGAGAAGGCAAGCGATGACGAGCACCCAGATCCCGATCCCCGCGACGATGAGGTTGCGCCCGAGAAGAACGTCGGCGAACCACGCGGCGGGATAGAGGAAGCGGACAAAGTTTTGTATGCTCGTCATGACCTGTTCATTGAAGAAGAAGCGGAGGGAATCGCCGAGCAGCATGTCGCGCACCGCGCCGAGCACCACCGAGTACACATAGAAGAGTGCGGCGGTGAGGAGCGTGATGAGGATGAAGTAGACAACGAAGCGATTCTTGAGGAACTGCTTCACCGCGTGGTACGGCATGGCGACGAGCGCCGCGATCGCAATCGAGATGAGCGGCAAGACGAAGCAGAACACCCCCGTCATGACGTAGAAGAGCGTCGCTTGCGGGATATGGAAGGCGACCGTCACGTTGACGACGAGCACGCACGCCGCGGAAATGACGAGCTGCCCGAAGTAAATGGAGACGAGCTTGGCGATGAAGATGGTCTGTGCGCCGACGGGCATTCCCATAAACAGCTTCATGTCGTCTGCGTCGAAGAGCTGACGGTTGATCTGCGAGACGCCCCCCACCACCATAAAGATGAGGATGAGGGTGTAGACCATCGTCAAAAGTTCGTAGAGGCGAACTTGTTCGCTTGCCGTGCCGCCTGTCCGTACGGAGAGATAGATGTCGGTGAATCTTCCGAAGAAGATGACGAACACTGCGAGGAAAACGGCAATGAGGAACCAACGGATGAGAAATCCGAAGGCGTCGAAATTCCCCTTTCTGTATTGGGAGCCGTGCTCCTGCACCTGTTTGCGCAGGAGGGTCCCCACCTGTTTGAAATTAATCCTGTCCTTCATGACGCAAGAAGTACTCCTCGAAGTCGAAATTCGGATCGACCGTCATGATCCGCTTGATGTTGAGTTCGTCGAGCTGATGTCCCGTACGGAGCAAGACGACGCGGTCGCACATTTTTGCAACGGTGATGAGCGCGTGCGAGGAGAAGATGATGCAGTTCCCCGCGTCGGCGTATTCGCGCATGAAGCCCTGAACGGCGTGCATCGTGCGCGGGTCAAGACCGGTCATCGGCTCGTCGAGCACCCAAAGTTTGGGCATGTGGATAAGGCTTCCCATCATACAGATCTTCTGCCGCATACCGTGCGAGTAGGAGGAAATGAGGTTGTCGATCGCCTCTCCGAGCTGAAAGACCGATTCGAGCTTCTCGAGCCGCGCCTTGCGCTCTTCGGTGGGAACGCCGTACACATCCGCCATGAAAGCAAGGTATTGCATCCCCGTCATCTTGATGAAGGTCGCATGGTTGTCGGTGACGAATCCCATGTTCGCCTTGGCGTTCAAAGGGTCCTTCACGATGTCGTGCCCGAAAATGGAGATATTCCCCTTGTCGAAGGGAAGCATCCCCTCGAGGCACTTGAGCGTCGTCGACTTGCCTGCGCCGTTGTGGCCGAGGAGGCCGACGATCTCCCCCTCGTAGCAGCGGAAGTTGACGTCCGCGACGGCATAATCGGCCTTTTTTGAGTACTTTTTGTAGAGACCTTGGACGCAGACGACTTCCTTTGCCTCTTCGTCGCGGCGGGAAGAGACCGCCATGATCTCCTCTGCGATCTCTTCGGTGATCTGCGCGGCGCTCGTGAGGCCGTGCTCCTCGAGGATCTGTTGGACCGTCTCCGCCTCCGATTCCTCGGGCGCGGCGCGGTCCTCTTTGAGAGAGGCGGCGGGCGCTTCGGAAACAGGTTCGGGAACGGGCCCCTCTTCGGGCTCTTCTTCGGGTTCCGTTTCGGCGACGATCGGCTCCGCGGAGGTCTCTTCCTCGGCGGGTTCTTCGGGAACGGGTTCCGGCTCCGTCTCGGGCTCCGTTTCGGCGACGACAACTTCCGCCTCGGGCGTCTCCTCGGGCGTCTCTTCTGCGACCTCTTCCGAGGATTCGGCGGGTTCGGTGACGGTTTCCGCCGCGACGGATTCCTCCGCGTACGCCTCTGCGGCCTCTTCGGAGGGCTCCTCCGCTACGGGTTCCGCCTCGGGCTCCGTCTCGGAGGTCTCGACTGCCGCGGGCTCTGCCTCTTCGGGCGTCTCGGGCTCCGTCCCCTCTTCGGCCGTCTCGGCGGCGGGCTCGGGAACTTCCTCGGGCGTTTCTTCGGGCGTCTCTTCGACCGCTACGGGTTCGGAGACTTCTTCGGTCGGTGCTTCGGAAACTTCCTCCGCGGGCGCTTCCGAGGGTTCGGCGGGCGCCTCTTCGGGGGCGGGAGCGACGGCCTCGCGCGAGGCCGCAACGGGCTGTTCGGCGGGCTTTGCCTTGGGGGTCGGCGCCTTGACCGCGAGGTACAGGAGATACCCCGCGATCGCCGCAAGCGACGCGGCGACGACGATCAGGACCGCAAGCACGGGGATCTGCCAGCCGGTGAGTGCAAGAAGTTGTAATTTCACGTTCATATCCTCCGTAGAGTTTGTTATTGAGATAATTTTAATTCGTCACCCAAGTCCTACCCCTTTGGGAGGTGGAGCGCGCCATTCCTACTCAACAGCCCTGTGGGCTGTGAGTGGCGCGCGACAGGAGGGCTGGCAAGCCCGACGGGGGTTTCGGCAGTCCCTGCTGCCGAAACGGGCACGGCG
>CANQQM010000016.1 GCA_947626005.1 uncultured Clostridia bacterium | reverse complement strand
TTTGCGCAAGCGCGACCCAATTTGCCCGTCAGGGCTCACCTCACGGAAATTCTTTCGCAGAAAGAATTTCGTGAACAATATGCAGAAGTACCCAAGAGGCTCAAGGGGCTCCCCTGCTAAGGGAGTAGTACCTGTGAAAGGTAGCACGAGTTCGAATCTCGTCTTCTGCGCCACGGAAAGGCACCCATTTCGGGTGCCTTTTCTCGTGGCGCAGAAGACGAATTGAGAGAACCCGTCGAGTTCGCCCCGCGCGAGACTTCTATTGTACACTAAGCGCGGCACGAGCCCCCTTCGGGGGCGAAGTAATCTCGTCCCACGAAAAGGCACCCATTTCGGGTGCCTTTTCTCGTGGCGCAGAAGACGAGTAGAAAGAAATCGTGAATCCCCTCAAACCGTTTGGATCTCATAATTCCCGTTTAAGCAGTATCATAGGATCCCCCGTTTGTCAAACTTTCGTTGGTGTTTCGGCGCGGGATGGTATTTGTATTTGTTCTCTACCCTATATAGAAGGCGGGAGGCGGCAAATGCCGCCTCCCGCCTTGCGTTTGGCTGTTATTTCGATTCTTATTTTTCCTCTTCGGGGGATTCGGGCGCCGCGGGTTTTTCGGCCTCGGCGGCCTTTTCCTCAACTATTGCCTTTTCCTTAACCTCGACCTTTTCGGCCTCGGCGGAATTCCCGGAAGCCTGTGCCGCTTTGGCGCGGGCGCGTCTGCTGTTTTCGAGGAAGAACACGACGACGGCGCCGACGACGAACGCGATGACAAACAGGGCGACTGCGACGAAAATCGAACTCATGCCCCCCTTCTCTTCGGCGCGCGGCGTATCGAAGCGCGTGTACGTCTCCTGTCCGTAGATCGCGGCGGACACCGTTGCGACCGTCCCCGCCGCTCCGTTCAGCGCCCTGTATTGTTCGTTCACGCGTGCGACAAAGGCGTTGACGTTGGTCTCGTTGAGGGCGCCGCCCGTCCAGTTTTCGCCCTCCTTTGTCCCGAGGCGGTACTCGATGAGGCGGTTGCGCTCCACCTTCTCGGCAAGGAGTTCGGAGACGCCCTTCACGTCCTCCGTGATGATGGAAGGTTCCTCCTTGACGGCGGCGAGGCGGACTCCCGCGGAGGAAGGCACATCCGCAAGGAGGGTGCGGAGGGTCTCGATGATGTTCTCGTTGATCTCGTACTCGGCGGCAAGCGATTTGCGCTCATCCTCGATGCTCTTGACGGGCACATAGCCGCCGCGTTCGAGTTCCCCCGTCAGCGACGTGAGGGCGGCAAGGTCGCACACGGTCGCGGCTTCCGTCCGATAGGTGAAGAGGGACTTGCCCGTCTCACGGTTGCGGTAGCTCCCGCCGAAGAGCTCGATCCACGCGTCGTACTGGGAGAGAATGTTCTCCTTCTGGGAGGAGAGGAGGGTGAGCTGCGCAAGGAAGGAGGAGCCCGAAAAGACCTCCTCGTCGATGGTGAAGTCGATATCCTTCGCCGCGGCAAGCACCCGCGCTTCGGGTCCCCTTGCGAGGGCGCGGAGGAAAGCGGTCGCGACGTCCTTATTCGGGAAGTACGACTGCACGGCCTCGATCGTATAGGTATCCGTCTTGACCGTCCCCGTTTCCGCCGATTTCACGGTGATGGCGATGCTGTTTTCGTCGACGAGCTTCTCGACGTCGATGGGCGCGAAGGCCTCATCCGACGCTTTCGCCGCGACGAGATTGTTCTCGGAGACGAGGTCCTGATAGTAGAACGGCGACCCGTCGGGGTATTTGAGCGTATCGCTTGCGGGATAGACGATGCTGAAATCGACGGCATACTTTGCGATCCGCGGATTGACGGCAAACGCCATGATGGCCGTGCCCGCCAGCGCGACCGCCACCGATACGCCGAGAAGGATCCAGATCTTTTTGAGAACGATCCGGAAAAGTTCGCCGAGCGTCATCCCCTCTTGCCTTTCTTCTTCCTGCATGAAACATCTCCTCTTCCCGGGTGCGCGGCGGCACCCGCAATACGTTGTTCCCCCCTATTATAATGGAACATGCCCCGTTCGTCAACCCATTTTCGGGGGATTCGGGGAATTTTCCGCCTTGGCGGCCGCGACGGCCCTTTCGATCGCCTTCTTCCACCGCGACGGGAAAACGGCGTTTAATCGATACCGTCCGCGGTCTGTTTCGAGGAGGATGCTCCGCGTGAGGCAGGGGATCCCCGTGAGCGACACAAAGTAGACGGAGGAAAGCGGCACTTCGAGGGTGATTTCGTCCCCGCCGCCGTCGTCCCCGCCGAAATAAAATCGCTTGTCGGTGAGGATGGCGTCCCCCGCCACGAAGAAGCGGTATTCGCCCGTCACGCAAAAGTCCATCATGCCGCGCTTTACGAGCGTTTCGCCCGACTTAAGATGAAAGCGGCGGCGCTTCCCTTTGCTCATTTTCCTCCCCCATTCCCCGTTTTTTCCTCTTCGGAGGGGTCCTCTTCGCCGAGGCTTTTTTTCGCTTTCCTTTTCAGAATCAGGGCGCGGACGCCCATCCCCGCACAATAGAGGAAGGCCCCCGCGATCGCGATCATGATGTCCGTCATCGTGTCCGTAAGGGGAGACTTCCCCGCGGCGATCGCGCTCTCGACGCATTGCATATCGCGATGCAGAAAGAGGTCGGCGACGTACTCGTAAATTTCCCAGAGCGCGGCGAAGGCGATCGTAATGAATACGAAGAGGAGGAAATGAAACCATGTCGGCTTCTTTTCGAAAAAGCGGATACAGAGATAGTAGAGCGCGGCACAGCACAAAAAGCCGAAATAGCCGTGGACGAAGAGGTCCCACCAAGGAAGGTTGTCGTAGAAGAGGAGCGCCGTCCCCATATCCACCGCAAAGACAAAGTGCAAACAGACGAGGGCGACGAAGCCGAACGGGAACCCGAGGGAGAATTTTCGGTTGAAAAAGATGAGGACAAAGGGCAAAAGCCCGATCAAGACGATGGCGCAATAGATGCTCGGCGCACGCTCGGTGTAGACCGTCGAATAGAGCACGAGCGTCACGACGGTCGCAATCAGCGTAAGCGTCGCGGGAACATATTCAAGAAGCAGTTTTTTCGGGTCCGATCGCATGGCAGCGTCCTTTGTCGGGAAAAGGCGCCTCGGCGCCCCGACGAGACAATTCTACCACATTTTTTCTCGGTTGGCTACCAAACCGCCCGACTTTTCGGAAAATTTTCGAAAAACCGCCCTTTGCTTCAGATCTCGTTGAATTTGATCGCCTCGATGGGGGCGCGGCGGGATTCCCGCAGCACGGGGAAGAGCGCCGAGAGGCAGGCGACGGCGATCGCCGTAAAGAAGAGGACGGGGAACACCCCTCCGACGTAGGTAAACAGGGCGAAACGCACGGAAAACAGTGCGGAAAAGGCAAGATTCATGACGGGGAGAAGGGCCGCCGTGAGAATGGCCGCCACCCCGCCGATGAGGACGCCGAGGAGGAAATTTTCGAGCATGAAGATGGCGACGACGTCCTTCCCCCTCCCGCCGAGGGCGCGGAGGACCCCGATCTCCCGCTTCCGCCGATCGAGCGAAATGCAGACGAATTGGTAGAGTAGAAGAACGGAAAACGCCGCGACGAGCCCTCCCGCAATCGAAAGCCAGCGGGCGATGCTCTCCACGTCCTTCTCGTATTGGGTGAGGGCGTTGAACGCGTCCGAAGTTACCGTGTCCGCATGCTCCGAAAGGTAGCGAAAGACGCGCTCCCCCGAAGCGGCGCTCCCGTCCCCCGCGAACCATGCAAGCGCCGTGCCCTCCGACATTTCGGCGTATTCTTCTTCCGTCACGAAGAGCGCCCCCGCATACCCGCTTCGTGCGATGCAGTCGGGGCTCCCAGAATCGGTTGCGAGGCAGTCGGCGTTTTGATAGATCCCCGAAACGGTGAGCATTCTCCCCTCTCCCCCGATCTCGGCGGGAAGGGCCTTTCCGAGGATCTCTTCGGCGCTTCCGACCCGCTCTCCCCCGAGCCCGCCTCCGAGAAAGGTGTGCATGAGGCAGGAGGGAATGGCGACCTCGTTTTCCCCCTTCGGAAGGGTGCCGCAGAGAAATTCGATCCCCGCGGCGGAGGCCGCTTCCTCCGAAAAGTAGGCGACGACGGAGACTTCGCTCTCCGTGTGAACGAATTCGCGCCCCGCGTACGCGTCGACGTTTTTCATCCAGTCCGAAGCGCTCCCCTCTTCGCCGAGGGCGGCGCGCCGCACCGAAAAGCCGCCGTACATCCCCGCAACGGCGTACGGAAGGCGGAAGTTCTCCTTTGCGTCCCCGAACGCTTCTTCGCTCAGTTCCTCCTCCGCGCCGAAGAGGCGGAAGGCGGCGGTAAACTGCACATAGGTCTGCACGGCGGCACGCTCTTCGTCGTAAAATGCCGCCGTCGCCGCAAGCCCCGCGAGGGTGAAGGAGACCGCCGCGAGAAGGACGGTGAGCAGCAACCGCGCAGGGCGCAAAAACAGCCCTCCGAAGGCGAGTTTGAACGCCACTCTCGCGAACATGCCCCTACGCTTCTTCATGGACGATCTCCCGATCGGAGACGATGCGCCCGTCGGCAAGTTCGATGACGCGGTCGCCGTATGTCTCGGCGAACTCCCTGTCGTGCGTCACGACGATGATGAGCTTCTCCGCCGAAAGGGACTTCAAGATGTCGAGGATCTCCCGCCCCGTCGTTTCGTCGAGGGCGCCCGTCGGCTCGTCGGCGAAGATGATCTTGGGGTCCTTGCAGATCGCCCTTGCGATCGCGACGCGCTGCCGCTGTCCGCCCGAGAGCTCCATGGGCTTGCGGTCGGCCATCTCCGAAAGTCCGACGAGGGCAAGCGTCTCCCCCGCCTTCTCGGGGGAACGTCCGATGAGCGTACAGCCGATCTCCACGTTCTCACGGACGGTGAACTCGTTGAGGAGGTTGTACTCCTGAAAGACGAACCCGAGGTATTCGCCGCGGAAGTTGTCGTAATCGGCGGCGGTGAACTTGGCCGAAGAGGTGCCGTCGAGCACGATCTCCCCCTCCGTCGGGCGGTCGAGACAGCCCATGAGGTGCAGAAGCGTGCTCTTCCCGCTCCCCGATTTCCCGAGAATGAAGATGAGCCCCTTCTCGGGGAAAACGAGGTCGATGCCTCTTAGCGCCTCCACCGGCACCCCTTTCTTCGGATAATAGGTTTTCTTCAGATCCCGAACCTCAAACATAACCCTCCTCCTTTTGATGATAAAAGTCCATATACGTCGTAATGATATGTCATGTCGCCCCTCCTCTCTCTTGCCCCCTCCGGTGGAGGGGGGTAGGGGGGTGGGCCGCCCTCTACTCCTCTTTCTTGGCGTCTTGTTCGCGGATCATGGCGATACAGGTTTGTTTTAAGAACTTGCGGATGGGGATCTCCATTGTCAGAATGGGCAGACCCACGCAGAAAACAAATAGCATCGCCGCTTGCAATACGCCGAACTCCAGCACCGGCACTCCGCCGACCGACATCCCGCCCATAAAGGAGACAAGCCCGAGCGTCCCCGCAACGGAGAGAAGATACACCGCGATCCCGATCCCCAAGGCAAGCAGGAAGAAGAGGAAGATCACATCCCTGTCCCTTCCGCCGAGCGTCTTTAAGATCCCGATCGCCTTCCGCTCCTTTTCTGCGGCGGCAGACATCAAGTAGTAAGTGAGAAGCACCCCGAATATTCCGAATACCGCGCCCGCGACCCCGAAGAGAACATGGATCTGCGGAAATAGCGTGATTTGGTTGTCGAGCTGATCGGCAAGTTCACGCTCCTCTGCGATCATAATAGCATGCTCGAGAAGTTTCGTCTCTTTGTCGAACTTCTCGTGCGCCGCGTCGAGCGTCTCCTGTAAGACCTTCAAACAGCGCACGATCCCTGTGCGTTCGGTCGGACGGAGGGCGATCATGCACGAGGGGCGCAGCCCCATCTGGCGGACGGCGGCGTCGCTCACAAAAATCTTATCCTGCAACAGCGCATATTCATCCCTCAAGTCGAAAGCCGCCCGATGGGTATGCTCGTAATAATCGTACCCGCAACCCGTATCGACTACCCCCGTGATCGTATAGAGGTTCGTCTCCTTCCCGTCCTTCGTGACTTCCTCGAGAAACAAGACCTTCTTCCCGAGGATATCCTCCGCCGACGTCACGGAGACGACCTTCGCGGGATCCCGCTTCGGGATCTCGTCGAGGTTGAGGATATAGTTATCCGGCAAAGACGGATTGAAATGTCCAAATCCCCCGGCCTGATTGTATTGCGGTTCAATGAGCTGCTCCGCCGCTACGTCCTCGTAGAGGCAGTAGCCCCGCCGCATGAATTCGTAGAGCTGGCACTCGGAGATCGCGATTTCGTCGACGGCCTCCGGGAGCCGCCCCGCAAGCATCGAGACGCCGAGCGACTGCGTATCCGGAAGCACTGCCCATGCCGGCCGAACGCTCTGCCCGTCCCCCGAGATATAATGAATTTGTTTTGCCTCGTCGGCGGGATGGGCATCGCGATAGTTGATCGAATAATCGTCTGTATGTTCCTTTTCCCCGGCGTCTAACGCTTCGTTGTGCGTACGCGCCTCTTCGTAGCGGTCGAAGTCGCCGTAAAACCACTCCTCATGATAAATCCAGGTGAGCGCGGTGTCGTAATAAATATAGGCATAGGAGAGTTCCGTCTCCTCTTCGACGTGAAGAACTTCCTCGTCGGAAAGCGTTCCGAGAGTAGTACTATTGCTTGAGCCCAACGGTGAAAAGGCAAAAAAAAGGCTCGGCCGTTCTCCGTCATTCGGCGTGCTGGAGCTCCAATTATAATTGGAAAAGCCGACGTAGCGGGAAGGATTGGCGGAGAAAATTTTGATCTGACGGGAATAATAATCGGGAATGATCGTCGTAAAACACAGCCCGATCGCACTGCAGCACATCGCAAGAAGGAGGATCGTGACAAGAAGCCGCACAAGATTCGCCCGCGCCATCGAAAAGGCGACCATTACGGCATCTTTGAACTTCATGCCTTTCTTTTGCTTCATCCCTGCCCCCTTCTGTTAAAATTTATTTGAGGAATTTTTGCGGGGCAAAATGCGGAGATCCCGCATTTTGCCCCGCCCATGGGTCGATTATTTCGCGACCGCGACTGCGTTTATTCCAGTACAAGCAACATAGTCCGACGCCTTTACGGAAATCTTCTTGGGGCCGCAACGGACACTAAAATCCATGTATTTTGGATTCCTGTTTGCGTCATATGCGTACACGATCTTCGTCTCCACTTTTTCCGTTCTATATCCGATAGCCGGCGGTTTGATCTCGAACTGGAAGTATCTGCCCTGATAAAAGATCGTCCCGTACACCGTGCCGCCCTTTGCACCGTGCTCCCAGACGTTGACTTCTCCCGGCGTCTCCGAATCATAGACGTCCGGAATACATACATCATTCTTTCCGAATACAGAATATTGCGGCGATACAAGATTGTAGGTCGGAGACTCAACCCAATCGCTTTCTTGCGCCTGCCCGCTGAAAACGGCAGCATAGGGGTAGTGCGGTTTCCCATTCGATTCGATCGGCATGTAGAGCTTAACCTGATCCGATGCATAATACGATGCCGCACCGATGATTGTCCCCTCTTTGCTTAACCAAACCGTTGAGTTGTCCGCGTCCGCACTTACACTGCAGCCGATCATGGCATAATACACGTCCGGCTGCGGATCCCATACTGCTTTCGGATCGAGTGAAGTTACGGAAGCGTCGCCACGAACGGCGGCCTCCTCCGTAACGGGGACGAATTCTTCCGTACGGGCGGAAGAAGGGGCATTCCCGCACAAAAGCGCAGGGATCATAGCTGCGAGCGACAGTGCAAGAGCAGCAAAAGTCTTTTTGGATTGCGTCATAAAACTGACCTCCTTAAATTTTTGTGCCCGCATTATACACCCGAAGAGCGCCTTTGTCTACCACATTTTTTTTACATTCCGAAATTTTTATGTAACATTTTTGTTGCATTCGGGGTTTGGGGACGTTTACGTCATCTCCGTGCTTCCCGTCTACTCCTCTTTCTTGGCGTCTTGTTCGCGGATCATGGCGATACAGGTTTGTTTTAAGAACTTGCGGATGGGGATCTCCATTGTCAGAATGGGCAGACCCACGCAGAAAACAAATAGCATCGCCGCTTGCAATACGCCGAACTCCAGCACCGGCACTCCGCCGACCGACATCCCGCCCATAAAGGAGACAAGCCCGAGCGTCCCCGCAACGGAGAGAAGATACACCGCGATCCCGATCCCCAAGGCAAGCAGGAAGAAGAGGAAGATCACATCCCTGTCCCTTCCGCCGAGCGTCTTTAAGATCCCGATCGCCTTCCGCTCCTTTTCTGCGGCGGCAGACATCAAGTAGTAAGTGAGAAGCACCCCGAATATTCCGAATACCGCGCCCGCGACCCCGAAGAGAACATGGATCTGCGGAAATAGCGTGATTTGGTTGTCGAGCTGATCGGCAAGTTCACGCTCCTCTGCGATCATAATAGCATGCTCGAGAAGTTTCGTCTCTTTGTCGAACTTCTCGTGCGCCGCGTCGAGCGTCTCCTGTAAGACCTTCAAACAGCGCACGATCCCTGTGCGTTCGGTCGGACGGAGGGCGATCATGCACGAGGGGCGCAGCCCCATCTGGCGGACGGCGGCGTCGCTCACAAAAATCTTATCCTGCAACAGCGCATATTCATCCCTCAAGTCGAAAGCCGCCCGATGGGTATGCTCGTAATAATCGTACCCGCAACCCGTATCGACTACCCCCGTGATCGTATAGAGGTTCGTCTCCTTCCCGTCCTTCGTGACTTCCTCGAGAAACAAGACCTTCTTCCCGAGGATATCCTCCGCCGACGTCACGGAGACGACCTTCGCGGGATCCCGCTTCGGGATCTCGTCGAGGTTGAGGATATAGTTATCCGGCAAAGACGGATTGAAATGTCCAAATCCCCCGGCCTGATTGTATTGCGGTTCAATGAGCTGCTCCGCCGCTACGTCCTCGTAGAGGCAGTAGCCCCGCCGCATGAATTCGTAGAGCTGGCACTCGGAGATCGCGATTTCGTCGACGGCCTCCGGGAGCCGCCCCGCAAGCATCGAGACGCCGAGCGACTGCGTATCCGGAAGCACTGCCCATGCCGGCCGAACGCTCTGCCCGTCCCCCGAGATATAATGAATTTGTTTTGCCTCGTCGGCGGGATGGGCATCGCGATAGTTGATCGAATAATCGTCTGTATGTTCCTTTTCCCCGGCGTCTAACGCTTCGTTGTGCGTACGCGCCTCTTCGTAGCGGTCGAAGTCGCCGTAAAACCACTCCTCATGAT
The DNA here is from genome assembly GCA_947626005.1 of uncultured Clostridia bacterium. GTDB lineage: Bacteria > Bacillota > Clostridia > Christensenellales > Borkfalkiaceae > Gallimonas. The sequence goes on along the minus strand of CANQQM010000016.1, from coordinate 19,006 downwards.
AAATCCAGGTGAGCGCGGTGTCGTAATAAATATAGGCATAGGAGAGTTCCGTCTCCTCTTCGACGTGAAGAACTTCCTCGTCGGAAAGCGTTCCGAGAGTAGTACTATTGCTTGAGCCCAACGGTGAAAAGGCAAAAAAAAGGCTCGGCCGTTCTCCGTCATTCGGCGTGCTGGAGCTCCAATTATAATTGGAAAAGCCGACGTAGCGGGAAGGATTGGCGGAGAAAATTTTGATCTGACGGGAATAATAATCGGGAATGATCGTCGTAAAACACAGCCCGATCGCACTGCAGCACATCGCAAGAAGGAGGATCGTGACAAGAAGCCGCACAAGATTCGCCCGCGCCATCGAAAAGGCGACCATTACGGCATCTTTGAACTTCATGCCTTTCTTTTGCTTCATCCCTGTTCCCTCCTGTTAAAATTTATTTGAGGAATTTGTGCGCGCCCCACCTCAGTCACTTCGTGACAGCTCCTCCCACGGAGGCGCCAAGGGTACCCCCCCCCGCCTCACTCTTGCCCCCTCCGGTGGAGGGGGGTAGGGGGGTGGGCCGCCATTCCCTCGAAGGGGGTAGGGCTTGGGCGGAGGCGCCGAGAATTATGACGCGATTCAGAACTCCGAACGCTTCAAGGTGACCCTATTGTAACGCAAGAACACCTTTTTGTCTACCACATTTTTTTTACATTTCGAAATTTTTATGTAACATTTTTTTTACATATTACTTGTTTCGGTTCTTTAATATAAAATAAACTGCAATAGCTACGACAAAAAGCAACCCGATTACGGCAAAGGCCAATACGGCATAGGGAACGTTGGAAAATGTATAGGAATGCTCTGTTTCCAAACCGTAATGAGAGGATTCGATACACGCGACCGCTACGATCGCCGTGCCGAAGATCAGCGCAAGAAGGGAGAGGAACCCGAAAAGAATGGTATTCCCGAAGATCCGAAGTCCGCGCTTCGGGCGTTTGCCCTCCTCTTTCGCAGCTTCCGCCAAAGGTGCGGAAACCGCTTCCTCCGCATTCATCGCTTCCGCCAAAGGTGCGGAAACCGCCTCCTCCGCATAAAGTTGCGGCGGAGAGGAGGTTTTGTCCCCGTCGGCCTCCGAAACGCCGAAGAGGAGCTCGTCTGCGCTCATCGAGAACACTTCGCAGAGCTTCTTTACGTATTCTGCGTTGGGGGCGCCTTCGCCCGTCTCCCACCTCGAGACCGTCTGACGGGTCACCTCGACGAGCTCGGCGAGTTCTTCTTGCGAAATTCCCTTTTCCCTGCGCGCCTCGGAGATGCGCTGCGCGATCAGCATGTACGACATCTTTTGCCTCTTTCCGACCCTTTTTCTTTAGTATAGCATACTTTTTCGCGGATTTCAAGACGGTATTTCGATTTTTCGGAGGAACAAGGGGGAAGGGCTCCCCCTTGGCGACCCACCCCCCTACCCCCCTCCGACGGAGGGGGCAAGAGGAAGAGAGGACGGAGCGGCGCCCAAGCCCTTGGCGCCTCCGTGGGAGGGACCGGTGCCTCGTGCTCCCGTTTCCTGCGGAGGGTCGCACTCACAAACGGGCTGATCGTCGGGCGCGGTAGTACTTCGGCACTTCGTGCCTCGTGCTCCCGTTTCCTGCGAAAGGTCGCACTCACAAACGGGCTGATTATCGGGCGCGGTAGTACTTCGGCACTTCGTGCCTCGTGCTCCCGTTTCCTGCGGGCTTTCCAAACGAAAACAGCACCCGTGTGGGTGCTGTTTTCGTTTGGAGCAGGAAACGGGAGTCGAACCCGCCGGAACCAGCTTGGGAAGCTGGCGCCATACCGCTAGGCGATTCCTGCGTTCTTGCTCCTATTATAGCGCAAATTTGCCGCCCTGTCAAGGCAAAACGGGGCGTTTTTTCGGGAAATTTCAGCTGAGAATGAGGAAGTCCGTCACCTCGCCGAAGGTCACGGGAAGGACGACCGTCTCGCCGTCCCGCGAGAGGGTGAACTCGACCGTGTCCCCGAGCCGCACTTCGAAGAGGAAATTGGTGAGGCGGAAGAGCCGCGTCACCTCCACCGTGCGCTCGTAGGGCGCCCCGTTCCGCGTGGAAATGAGGTGGACGGAGACGATCGTATCCTGTGCGCGGATGCCGGCACGGTCGGCCGCCCCGCGGTAGTCGACCTCCTGCGCGACGATCTTCTCCTCGATGTAATATTTGCCCGTCGTCTCGTCGAACACGCCGTGGGAATCGCTCTCCTGCGCCGTGATGCCGAGGCGGGCAAGCGCGCCGCCCCGAAGCGCCGAGGCCTTTCCGCAAGTGTCGAGAATGTTCTGTGCGAGGGAGAGGGCAAGGTTGGCGGGGATCGCATAGCCGAAGCCCGTCGTGTCCTCCGTCTCCATTCTGCCGTTGACGATGCCGACGAGCTCACCCGAGGAATTGAAGAGCCCGCCGCCCGAATTGCCGTGATTGACGGCGGCGTCGGTGCGGATCTCGGGAAGGCGGATGACGTCCGAATCGTTTGCGGCGTAGAATTCGACGTATTCGCAGTCGACGGAGACGACCCCCTCCGTCACGGAGATCCCCTTCGCGTCGGCGTTCCCGACCGCATAGACGGGTTGGCCGAGGGTGAGAGAATCGGAATCGGCGCCGACGACCTCCGCCGCGTTCCCCTCCTTAAGCGCCTCGCAGTTGTCGAGGCGAAGGACGGCGATATCGTAGTTCATCGCGCCGCCGACGTAGCTCGCAGCCATCTCCCGCCCCTCGATCTCCGCGCCGTAGAGGTAGACTTCGATCGTGTCGCTTATGTGCGGGACTTTCTCCTTTCCGCTGCTCTTCGAACTGTACACAACGTGGTAGTTGGTGACGATATACGCATCCCCTTCCGCCTCGTCGAGGGAGTAAATGACGCCCGAGCCCATGCTCATGAAGTCGGCCTCGGTGCCCTTTCCGTCGAAGGCGCATTGGATGCTGACGACGGAGCGGAGCGCGGATTGCACATAGGCGCCGTCGGCGTCGTCGACGCCGAGCTCCTTCAAAAACTCGAAGAAGGTGCCCGAAAAGCTCCCGTCCGCCACCGCTTCCTCATACATGCGGCGGTACTGGGAGGAGGGCGTGTCGAGGGAGGCAAGCCAGCTCGCGACCGACCCGTCGTCGCCGCGGCTCTCCGCGACGTCGGAGGGGAAGTTGCTGTCGGGGAAATACCCTTCGAAGAGGGAACAGCCTCCGAGAAGGAAGAGGGACGCCGCCACCGCGCCCGCGATCAGCGTTTTCGTAAATTTCTTTTTCATAGTTTACTCCGAAGGCGATCTTCGCCTTATTTGTATTATAACACACAAATACGGATTTGAAAACGGGAAAGGCAAATTTTTCTCGATTTTCTTTGCCATTGTACGGCAAAATTGTCAAGCGCATTTTACAAAAACGTGAAAACTGCGCAAAAAAGAAACGGAAACCGAAGTTTCCGTTCCCCCTTTCAAAGGTCGTCTGCGTCCTGTACGGGCATGCTTTCTTCATCGCCTGTCGGGACGCCCGTATAGCTTCCGAGCGTGTCTTCGTCCGAACGCATCTTCGCGCCCGTTTTCGAAGGTTTTCGCATCAGGAGCAATCCTTTGCGTTCTTGCCGCAGCCCTTGCCGCAGCCCTTCGTCTTGGCGTTCTGCGTGTTCGAATTTGCGTTCGTGTTCGCGCTCTTCGCCGTTTTGCCGTTCTTCATAAATTCTCCTTTTTGAAGGGAAGATGCAGTTCGACTTCCCCCTGCGACGCACCGCAAAGCGGGCAGATGTTCCATGCCTCTTTCGACGTGTGCATGTAGCCGCACTCGCTGCAGATCCACAGCATCGGACGTTCCGCCTTGTAGAGGGAGCCGTCCTTGAACGCCTCGTGAAGGTACTCGAAGATGATCCGATGATTGGCCTCCACCTTCGCGACCTTTTCGAATTTGAGCGCGATTTGCTCAAACCCCTCTTCTCTTGCGATCTTCGCAAACTCGGGATAGAGGTTTTCGGCCTCGTCCTGTTCGTCGATCGCCGCAAAACGGAGGTTTTCTTCTACCGTCCCCGCATGAAAGGGAAAACTCGCATCGATCGGGATGTTGTCCCTGCTCCCCGCGTTTTCGAGAATGGTCTCGAAAAAGACCTTTGCGTGATTGGTCTCGTTCTTCGCGATCGTGCGGATGGTGTCCGCCAAAACCTCGTAGCCCTGCTTCATTGCGGCCTTTGCCGTAAGTTGATAGCGCATGCCCGCCTGACATTCCCCCGCGAATCCCCGCGCGAGATTGAGATACGTCCTTGATTGGGTGAATTCCATGGCCTTTCCTCCCTACGCTCCTATTATGGGCGGAAAGCCGCCCCGCTATACAAAAATGCGGGAATGGGGATAAAAAAACCACTTTCCCCAAAGAATTCTTGACAAATCCTCCCGCGCGTGGTACAATCCGAATAGACGTACACGGGAGGAAACAGACTTGAAACGCGCAAAATATTTCGTCCTCGGGGCGATCGAGGCGGTGCTGATCGCCGTCTTTGTATTTCTCTCCGTCTGGTGGTTCGGGCGGAGCTATAAAGATTTCTACGGAGCCGCCGCGGCCTCCTATCCGATCCCGGGGCTCGAGAGCGGCATTTCGCCGCAGGGGCTGTGCACCCTTCCCGCCTCCGACGCCGTTCCCGACGAATTCGAGGGATGTTTTGCGATGAGCGGGTACCTCTCGGGGCAGCCTTCGCGGGTGTACCTCGTCGGCCCCGACGGCACGAATTTCCACACCACCTTCACCGAAAAGGGAAAAGACATCTCCACCCACTTCGGCGGCGTGACCTGCACGGACACCCACCTCTACATCGCAAGCGGGGGGAAGATCCTCTCCGTCGCGTTCGAAAAGTTCTTCGGCGCGGAAAACGGCGGCGCGGTCGAGATCGATGGGAGCTTCCAAACGGGCCTCGGCAACGCCTTCTGCTACTTCGAGGGCGGCCTCCTCTACGCGGGGGAATTTTACCGCCCCGGCAACTACGAGACGGATCCCGCCCACCACCTTACCTGGGACGGGGAGGAAAATCCCGCCTTCGTCTATGCCTTCCGCGCCGACGAGAGTGCGCCGTGCGGCTTTGAAGAGACGCCCGCCTTCGTCCTCTCCGTGCGGGAACAGGTGCAGGGATTTGCGGTCTCGGGCGGAAAGATCTACCTCTCGACGTCGTACGGGCTGCCCGATTCCGAGCTCTTCGTCTACCGCGACCCGACTTCCGAAAAAGAGCGGGGTACGGTATCGATAAACGGGAAGGAAGTGCCCCTCTACGCCCTTTGCGCCGACAACCTTCTCTCCACGGTCACCCTCCCCTGCATGAGCGAAGAGGTGTGCATAAAGGACGGTTCGCTCTGCATTCTCTTCGAGTCGATGAGCAAAAAATACCGCTATGTGGTGCATCATCGCATCTCACGCATCTATACCCTTCCCCTTTCCTCTCTTTGAAAAGACAGAATAACAGCGGGGCCTTCCCCCGCTGTTTTTTTATTGTTTCGGAAATCATGCTTCGTCGAGCGCTTTGAGGCGTTCGAGCCACTTGAGGATGTGCCCCGATTCGTAAAGAGCGACAAACGTCGTACCCATGCACCGCCGGTCCACCCGCCATGCGGAGACGAGGAGAGCCATGAGGACTTTCCCGTCGAGCGCTTCCACGTCTGCATTTTCCAGCGCGTCCCTGTTCCACAGCCCGTTTTCCTTCAGGATCGCATGATACTGCGTCAAGCCGAATTCGGGATGCTCCTCCATGAAGTTCGAAAGTTCCGCCTGGAGACGGTGTGCCGCTCCGCCGAAACTTCCGCCCTCGTTGCAATACTCTTCGACGAGCGTTTGATGCTCTTTGAAGGTTTCCCTCTGCAGCACGGGAATGAGCGCCGTCAGTTTTTCGTACATCGTTCATTCTCCTTCTTGTGCGGCCCTTTTCCCGAGGGGCGGACCGCTATTCTTCCCCGTCCTTTTCGGGGGCTTTTTGCGTTTCGGGCGCAAGGGGCGCATCTTCCGCCTCTTCGGGAACGATCTCCCCCGCCGCCGTGACAAGCTCGGCAAGGTATTCCTTCTCGTCCTCGGGAGAGCCCTCGACGGTGAGAAGGTCCCCCTCCGCAAGCTCGGTGAGGCCGCTCGGCGTGAGGGTCGCCTCCCCGCGGCGGACGCCCGTCACGAGCGCCGTGTACGGCCAGAGGATATCGCGAATGGCCCGCCCCGCCGCGTTTCCGCCGACGCGAACATGGGTCACGATCTTCTTTAAGCGGCGCTTGCGCTCTTCGAGCATCTCGTCGAGGAGACGGTCGTAGACGGGTTCGGTGCGGAAGAGGTCGCCGACGACGTACCCCACCGCCACCCCCGCGGCGACGGGAAGGAGGAAGGTGAAGCTCCATGTGAGCTCCACCGCCATCACGATCCCCGTCAGGGGGGATTTGACGACGGTCGTAAAGAAGGTCACCATGCACACGACGACGAGGGCGTCCGAGAGGGCGGGGTCCATTCCCATGGGCACAAAGGCGAGGCTCATCAGCTTTCCGATGACCGCCCCCATCGCCATCATCGGGACGGAGGAACAGCAGGGAAGATCCGTTCCCATGTTCGCGGCCGCGGCGAGAAAGCGGAAAAAGAGGATGAGGACGAGAGAGAGGACAAGGGACGCCCCGAATACGTCGGGAGTGCGTTCCGCCCCCGCCGCAAGCCCCTCGATGAGCGAAACGCCGCTCCCCATCGAGTAGACGCTGAGAAGGCCGAACGTCCCCGCAAGGGCGAAGGCGACGACGTATCCCGCGCACCCGTGTGCGAATTTGAATTTACGGTTGAGGGCGGCAAAACCCTTCCGAAGCGCAAAGAGAAGAAAATAGAAGGCGACGCCGATGAGGGCGACGGCGACGGAGGCAAGGAGCACATATCCGACGAAGCCGAGCGCCGCGTCCGCGGGGAGGGTAAAGGCGGAAAGGAAGGGCCCGACCTCCAGCCCCATGGCGGGACGGAGGAGGTTGCGGATGACGATCGCGACGACGACCGAAGAGAAGGAGCAGACGAATACTTCGGGAGTGAAGCGCTTGTGCGTCTCCTCGTAGGCAAAGACGATCCCCGTGAGCGGCGCATTGAGCGCGACCGCCAGTCCCGCGCATGCCCCGCCCGTGATCTGATAGCGCTTGACGACGGCGTTCCGCCGCAAAAGGGCGCTCACCCCTTCCCCGCAGGCGCCGCCGATCATGATGCTCGGCCCTTCGCCCCCCGCCGAAAATCCCATGAGGGCAAGGAAGAGCGCCGACGCGAACATGCCCGTGAGCGCCTCGTACCATTTGTAGCGGAGAAGTCCCCGCGCCGCCCCCTCCGTCTGGGCAAAGCCGCTCCCGCGGAGAATGGGAAGGAGGCGCAAGACCCCGCCGATGACGATGGAACCGACAAAGAGGGTCAAAAAGAGGAGAGGAAGAAAGGCGGGATGGGCGCGGAGGACGCCGTAGGTGTGCTGTGCGAATTCCTCCACGATCGTGAGAACGGTATTGAAGAGGGTGACGGTGAGCCCCGCGAACGCCCCCGTCAGCGCCCCCACCGCGACGATCTGAAATCCGTAATTTGCCTTATTTCCGAACGAACGGATCTTCGTGTGCATACTTCCTCCGTTAAGGCGACACAAACTGCGCCCTGTAAAGTTCGGCGTACGCGCCGTTTTTTTCGAGGAGCTCGAGGTGCGTTCCCCGCTCCACGATCTTCCCCGAATCCATCACGAGGATGAGGTCGGCGTTTTCGACCGTGGAGAGCCGATGGGCGACGACAAAGCACGTCCGCCCCCGCATGAGTGCGGCAAACGCCTCCTGCACGAGTTTTTCCGTGCGGGTGTCGATGTTGCTCGTCGCCTCGTCGAGAATGAGCATGGGCGGGCGGCAGAGCATGACGCGGGCGATGCAGAGGAGCTGTTTCTGCCCCTCCGAGAGGACGCCCTCCCGCGAAAGAACGGTGTCGTACCCCTTCGGAAGGCGGGTGATGAAGGCGTGTGCCTTCGCCGCCTTTGCGGCCTCCACCATCTCCTCTTCGGTGCAATCGGGGTTGCCCATGCAGAGGTTTTCGCGTACCGTCCCCGTCTTGAGCCAGGTGTCCTGAAGCACCATGCCGAGGTTGCGGCGGAGGGAGGCGCGGGTGACCGTGCGGACGTCCTTCCCGTCCACCGAGACGCTCCCCCCGTCCACGTCGTAGAAGCGCATGAGGAGGTTGACGAGCGTCGTCTTGCCGCAGCCCGTGGGCCCGACGATGGCGACCCGCATGCCCGGGCGGACGTCGAGGTCGAAATCTTTTATGAGTTCCCGCTCGGGGTCGTAGGAAAAGCGCACCTTGTCGAGGGAGACCGCCCCCTCCGCGTGCCCGAGTTCGAGAAGCCCCTCGTCCGAGGACTCCTCCTCTTCACCGAGGAGGGCGTAGATGCGCCCCGCACAGGCAAGGGCGTTCTGGAATTCGGTGACGACCTCCGAGATCTCGTTGAAGGGCTTGGTGTACTGGTTGGCGTAGAAGAGGAAGGTCGTGAGGCTTCCGACCGAGAACATTCCTCCCGTCGAAAGGACGAAGAGCCCGCCCGCAAGCGCGACCGCCGCATAGACGAGGGCGTTGACGAAACGGGTCACGGGGTTGGTCGTCGAGGAGAAAAACACGGCGGTAAGGGAGGCCTTTTGAAGCGCCGCGTTCTTCTCTTCGAAGATGCGCTCGTTCTGCTCTTCCCGCGTGAAGGCCTTGACCGTCTTGAGGTTTCCGATCATCTCGTCGGCGAAGGCCGTTTCGTCGGCACGCGTCTCCGTCTGCCGCCGGAAGGCGCCGTAGGTGTGTTTGGAAATAAACCGCGCCGCAAAGAGGGAGAGCGGCGTGATGCAAAAGACGACGAGGGCGATCTCCCAACGGAGGAAGAGCATGATGCCGAGCACCCCCGCGATCGTGAGGACCCCCGTAAAGAGCTGCGTAAAGCCGAGGAGAAGCCCGTCGGCGAACTGTTCGGCGTCGCCGACGACGGCGTTCGAAATGTCGCCGAAGGGACGGGAATCGATCGTTCGGAGAGGGAGCTTCGAAAGTTTGCAGAAGCTCCTCGTTCTGAGGTCGGATAAAACTCTGTAGGCGATGGCGTTGTTGGAGACGCCGAGCACCCACTGGAACACCGCCGAGAAGGCAAGCGAAATGCCGATACCGAGGAGGGCGCGGCGGAGGGCGGAAAAGTCGACCTCTCGTCCGCTTAAGGGGATGCAGTCCACCGCCTTCCCCGCAAAATAGGGCACGAGGATCTGTCCCGCGACGACGATGACCGCCGAGAGAAGGGTGATCGCAAGATATGCGCCGTAGGGTCTTAAGTCGCGGAGGATCGCGCGGAGAACTCTCTTTTTCATGCTTCCGCCTCCGTCTGGGAACGGTAGATCTCGCGGTACAGCCCGCAGGTCTCCATGAGCTCCGTATGCGTCCCCATTCCCGCGATTTTTCCGTCGTCGAGGACGACGATCTTATCGGCGTGCATGACGGCCGCCACCCGCTGGGAGACAAAGAACACGGTGCGCCCCTCCGCCCCGAGCGCCGCCCGAAGGCGTGCGTCCGTCGCATAGTCGAGCGCCGAGGAGGCGTCGTCGAGGACGAGGATGTCGGGGTCCCCCGCGAGCGCCCTCGCGATCGTCAGCCGCTGCCGCTGTCCGCCCGAGAGGTTGCGCCCCTCCTGTTCGACGGTGCCGCCGAGCCCGCCCTTCGCCTCGAGGATATCGGCCGCCTGCGCGACGGAAGCGGCATGGAGAAGTTCCTCCTCCGTCGCGTCCTCCTTCCCCCAACGGAGGTTGGAGGCGATCGTCCCGCGGAAGAGCACCGCCTTCTGCGGCACATAGCCGATCTTTCTCCGAAGTTCTTTTACGGGAATGCTCTTCGTGTCCGCCCCGCACACCTTTACCTTCCCCTCCGTCGCCGTATAGAAGCGGAAAAGGAGGGAGATGAGGGTGGTCTTTCCCGAACCCGTCCCGCCGAGAATGCCGACCGTCTCCCCTCTTTCCACCGAAAAATCGATGCGGGAGAGGGCGGGAGCGCTTCCCCCTTCGTAGGTGAAGGAGACGTTCTCGAAGGAGACGGCGGGGGCGGACGGGTCCTCTTCTTCGGGGGGAAGAAGGGTCTCCCTTTCCCCCTCGAGAGAGAGCACCGCGCCGATACGGTTGGCGCAGGAGACCGCCTTCGTCACCGTCACGATGAGGTTGGCGAACTTGATGAGCTCGACGAGGATGAGGGAGAGATAGTTGTAGAGGGCGACGACTTCGCCCTGCCCGAGCGCCCCGGCTTCGACGCGGAGCGCCCCCGCATAGATGAGGGCGATGACGGCAAGGTTGATAAGGAGGAAGGTGAGGGGATTGGTGAGGGCGGAAATGCGTCCCACCGCCGTCTGGGCGGCGCGGAGGGCGGAGCTCTTCTTCGAGAAGTTCTCCTCTTCCTCCCCTTCCATGCGGAAGGCGCGAAGGACCCGCGCCCCCGTCAGGGCCTCCCGCGTCGAAAGATAGATGCTGTCGAGCTTCTCCTGCACGGCGCGGTAGCGCGGAATGCATGCCGCCATGACGGCAAAGACGACGAGGGCAAGAAGAGGAATGACCGCCGCAAAGACGAGCGCCGCCTTCGCGTCGACGACGAACGCCATCGCCGTCGCGCCGAACACGACGACGGGAGAACGCAAAAAGAGACGGAGCGTCATATTCACGCCCGTCTGGACCTGTTGGACGTCGCTCGTCATGCGGGTGAGCATGGACGCCGTGCCCATTTCGTCGATTTGGGAAAAGGAGAAGGACTGGAGTTTGGAAAAGAGGCGGCGCCTCAGCTCCGCACCCGTTCCGACCGCCGCCCGCGCCGCAAAATACTGCGCGGTGAGGGCGAATGCGAGCCCCGCCGCGGCGAACGCCGCAAGGAGGAGCACCGCATGCAAAATGTACCCCTTGTCCGCGTTTTTCACCCCGACGTCGATGATCCGCGCGACGACGATGGGGACAAGGAGCTCCATGCCCGCTTCGAACAGTTTGAAAAGAGGCGACAAGATCGCCTCGATCCGATATCGCTTCAAGCAATCGAATAACTGCTTCATTTTCGAACGCTAAGCCCGTTACACCAAGAAGAGGTAGGTATAGTACACGGCAAACCCCGCGAGCATGACCACTCCCCCCGCTCTTCCGAGTTTCTTCCCGCCCCACAGGGCAAGGAGGTAGAGAAGGAGCGCCGCCGCCAGTGCGACGAGTGCGTCGATGAGGTTGCCCTTCGCCGTGAAGGTGAGGGGATAGACGAGGGAGGCGACCCCCGCGACGAGGAAGATGTTGAAGATGTTGCTGCCGATGATGTTCCCGACGGCGATGTCCGTCTCCCCCTTCGCGGCGGCGACGACGGAGGTCACAAGTTCGGGAAGAGAGGTGCCGAGAGCGACGACGGTGAGCCCGATGACCCGTTCGCTCACGCCGAAATATTCCGCGATGCTGCGGGCGCTGTTGACGAGGAGCACCCCTCCGCCGACGACCATGCCGAGCCCGACGAGGGTGAGGACGACGAGGAACCAAGCGTACTTCATCATCTGCTCCGTCCATGCGGCGATCTTCCCCTTGGGCTTTTTCTCCTCCTCTTCGGGAAGGGGGAGAAGGGAGAGCTTCTTCTGCTCCTGCACCGTGTAGCGGATGAGAAGGAACATGTACACCGCAAAGACGGCAAGGAGGATGAGCCCGTCCCACCACGAGAGCGCGTTCCCCCAATACCCGAGCCCGACGAGAAGGACGCTCGCAAGGAGGAGGAAGGGAATATCCATGCGCAGGGAATTTTTCTGCACGGGGAGAGGGCGGAAGAGCGCCGAAAGCCCGAGGATGAGAAGGATGTTGACGATGTTGCTCCCGACGACGTTCCCGATCGAGATGTCGGTCGAATGCTGGATCGCCGAGGTAACCGAGACGGCAAGCTCGGGCGCGCTCGTGCCGAACGCGACGATGGTGAGCCCGATGACGAGGGCGGGGATCTTACACTTTGCCGCGATGCCCGCGGCGCCGTCCACGAACCAGTCCGCTCCCTTTACAAGGAGTAAAAATCCCAAAACGAGAAGTACGATTTGCAATGCAAGCATGATGCGCCTCTTATACATTGCCGAAAGTCTTGTCGTTCAAACGAACCGCTCCGACACGCGGAAGATTTCCGCGGGGAATGTTGCCGAAGACGCGGGGACTACTCCCTCCCGACAGGGAAAATGGTAGCATATCCAAAAGAAAAAGTCAAGCACGCAACGCGCTTGACGGTTATTTTTATAATATTTTATGTTTATTTATGACTGTTTTTCGCCTTCCGAAGGGGCATTTTTCCCCTTCCCTTCCCCCCGAAGCCGCTCGAGCGCAAGGAAGTGGATCTCCTCCGTCGCGAACGAGAACTTCGTCAAGCGGTCGCGAAGACCCACGGGGTGCAGCCAGAAGCTGTCGTCGGGGACGGAGAGGTCGATGCAGTCGCCGAAAATGTTCTTTTTGTACTTTTTCTTGCGGAAGGGATAGTCGTATTCGATGTGCACGCTCTCGAGTTCCGCCGCCGACCAGAAGAGCTCTTTCCGCTCCCCGTACGCCGTGCAGGATAGGAAGGTCCCCTCCTCCGTCTGACGGAGGACGCCCTTGCCCTGATCGTAGAAGCGCTTGGCGTTCGGAAGGGTGTGGACGGTGACTTCGCTCTCGAAGCGGTATGTCCCCTCCCGCACTTCCTTTCTTACCGTCTCCCGCTCCCACTTGGACCAGTCGGGGATGTGGGAAAATTCCGTCTCCCCCTCCTCCGCCTCGAGTTCGGAATCTTCGGTCATCCGCCACGCCTTGCCGCACCGTGCGCACCACAGCCGCGTCCCGCCCGAGTACATTTCGAACTCCGTCCCGCAGTGGGGGCAGCGATATAGAAGCATGTGCAGCCCCTCCGCGCGGCGGGGGTCGGGATTTTTGATCCCCTGCTCCTTCTGGTAGGCGTAGTCGTCCCGCGCCATCGCCTTAAGGATGCGCCCGTACAGTTCCTCCGAGGAGAGAGAGGCGACTTCCTCCGCCGTCGCCACGCATTCGAGCTCGGCACAAAGCGGGAGTTTTTGTTCGGGTTTGTTCCACTGGGGTGCGGAAAAGAAGGTCCCGTACATGCGAAGGACGACGAGGGGGACCTTCATGAGCTTGCTCATTTTGGCGACGGAGGGCGGGATGTACGACGTCGTCCCGTCGAGCGAATACCTCGCCTCGGGATAGACGCAGACGATGGACTTGTACTTCTCCGCGCAGTAGCGCATGTTGCGGATGAGGGAATAGTCCTTTATGAACTTGCGCTTGGTGATACAGCCGAGGCGGCGCATGAGGTAGTCCCCCACGTCGCGCACGGCGTCGATCGCGACGACGTTATTCGCGCTGTAGTAGGGCGCAATGGCGCGGTACATGAGCGGGAAATCGAGCATGCTCGCATGGGTCGCAAGGAGGAAATAGGGCGGACGGATCTCGTCCATCCCCATCTTCCGCACGGTGATCTTCCTCCCGCGGAGGCGGGGGTCGATCGCAAGCACGCGCGCAAGAAACATCCAGCCCCTCCCCGCTTTCTTTGGGCGGACGGAAAAATCGTAGTGCTCGATCTTCTTCATGCTTCCTCCTCCGTGTTTTGTTGCTTAACGATCCGATTATAACAGAAAAAGCCCCGCCCTGTCAAGCGAAAATCCCCTCGAGGAGGATCTTGAGGCCGATGGCGATGAGGATGACGCCGCCGAGGATCTCCGCCTTCCCCTTGAGCTTGTCCCCGACCCTCTTCCCGAGAAAGACGGCGGGAAGGGACAAAAGGAAGGTGACGGCGCCGATCAGAAGGGCGCAAAAAACCGCGTGCATGGGCAGCCCGCGCGACGCCTCCGCGGCGATGAAGGTAACGCCGACGGCGAGGGCGTCGATGCTCGTCGCGACCGCCTGCAATAGGAGCTTCCCCGCGCCGAGTTTTCGGGGTTTTTCGATACCGTCCTTCCCCTTTTTTCTCTCCATGCAGCAGTCGAAGATCATCTTCCCGCCGATGAAGGCAAGGAGGACAAAGGAGAGCCACGGGGCGATGCGTCCGAAAAATTCGGAGAAGGCGATCCCCGCGTAATAGCCGAGGACGGGCATGAAAAACTGGAAGAAGGCAAACGCGCCCGCCACCAAAAAGCTCTTCCCCGACTTCATTTCGGGCTCGAGCATGCCGTCCGTCATGCCGACGGCGACGGCGTCCATCGCGAGTGCGACCCCGATGAGGATGATTTCCCAAATCGCCATAAATTCTCCCTCTGTCCTATTCCCCCTTAGATGAAAAAAGACCCATGCACGAAAAAACGTGCATAAGTCTCACCGTTTCATGAGGTACCCGCGGCTTCCCGCATTGTGTGGATACGACCGCCCTTTCGGACCGATTACTCCCCTATGACAGCTCTATTATAGCAGAGGCCGCGCCGCCCGTCAACTCTTTTTCGAAGATTTTACGGTTTTGCCTCGAGCTCGGCGATGCGGTTCATCGGCCAGGGCGCCGTCTGCGCCGTGCAGAGTTCGACTTTGAGGACAGTCCCCTCGACGCTCTTGCCGCCGACGGGCGCAAGCACCCTCTCCCCCGCCTCGACGGGGAAGGGCGCAAGATACCACTTGGGAGAGCCGAGCACCTCGACCTTTGCAAACCGATGCAGCCCGCCCTCCGAGAGGACGCCGCCGCTGAGCGAATGGATCATCTTATCACCTCAGAACAAGGGGGCAAAGATCTTCGCGATCTCGCAGATCCAGCGGAAAACGACGTTGCGTTTGGCGTCCTCCTCCGTCTGGAGGGCGGAACTTTCGAAGATGCTCTCAAAGTCCGCCTTGAGCCCCTCGAGCGCCGCCGTCTTGTACATGAACACGGCGTCCTCAAAGTGGAAGAGGAAGGAACGGTAGTCGAGATTGACCGTCCCCACCACCCCGACCTCGCCGTCCGCGAGGAAACTCTTCGCATGAATGAACCCGGGCGTGTATTCGTAAACGTGCACCCCCGCACGGATGAGCGCCATGTAGTTGGAACGGGTGAGGGCGAAGGCGATCTTCTTGTCGGGGATGTGCGGCGTGACGACGCGGACGTCCACCCCCCGCTGGGCGGCAAGGACGAGCGCCTCGCGCATCCTGTAGTCGATGATGAGGTAGGGCGTCGTGATGTAGACGTACTTCTTCGCCCCGTTGAGGATGTTGATGTAGACGTCTTCGCTCAAATGCCTCGAATAGAGGGGGGACGGACCGTCGCCGAAGGGCTGTACATACCCCTCCCCTTCGAAGAATTCGTACGTCTCGGGAAGGTAGGGCTTGACCTCCACCCCCGCGCGGCGGGTGATGCCGTACAGCCCGAGGAAGAGGAGGACGAAATTGCGCACCGCCGAGCCCTCGATGCGCACCGCCGTGTCCTTCCAGTGCCCGAAGGGATGGGTCGCGTTGATGTACTCGTCGGCAAGGTTGATGCCGCCCGTGTAGGCGACTTTCCCGTCGATGACGGCGATCTTTCTGTGATCGCGGTTGTTGTGCGCGTTGGTCACGACGGGCACGAAGGGGTTGAACTTGACGCACTCGATGCCCATTTTTTGCAGCTTCTTATGGTAATTCGCGCGTACACGCCCCATGTTTCCGATGTCGTCGTACATGACGCGGACCTCGACGCCCTCCTTTGCTTTCCGCTCGAGAATGTCGAGGAGAGCATTCCAGAACACCCCCTTCTCGAGGATGAAATATTCGAGGAAGATGTACTTCTCCGCCCCTTCGAGGTCCTCTTTGAGGCGGGCGAAGAAGCTCTCCCCCGAGGGGAAGTACTCCGTTTTATTGCCCCCGTGCACGATCGCGGCGGGGTTGACGGTCGAAAGCGCCTCCGAAACCGACGCCCATTGCCCCATTTCGGCGCGGAGAGTGTCGCGGTCCACCTCCTCCTTTTCGTAGGGGCGGATCTCCTTGGAGAGTTCGGCGAAGAGGCGGCGGCGTCTGCGCGAAGGACGGCGGGAGGAGAAGGTCACATAGAGCGCCACGCCGAACACGTTGAAGGCGATGATGCAGAGGATCCACGGGATCTTGGTTTCGGGCACCATGTCGCGGTTGGCGGCGTGGAGGACGGTCACGATGACGATGATCCACGCGACCGCGTTGACCCCCACCGTGATGTAGACCTCCGTCCCGGGGAACTTGGAGACGATGAGGGCGCTGAGAAACCAGACGACCGCGATCATCCCCGCAAATTCGAGCGCAAACAGGACGACGATGGTCAGCGCGACAAAGAAAAACCGACTAAAGAGCTTTTTGAGTAACTTCACTGTTCTCCTCCTTCCCGAATGTAAGTCATGCTGCCGTCCGCGTTCCGCTCGGCGGAAAAGCCCGCCATGGTGAGGCGGAACGAGGCGGTCACCTTCTGAAGGGCGGGAAGCGATAAAAGCGCCGCCTCCTCGATACGGGTCACGCCGCGGAGGTCGACCTCCCGCAGCGAATCACAGGCATAAAAGGCGTTTTCCGATACCGTCCCACCGCGAATGCGGAGGTAGGTAAGCGTTTTGGGGACGAGATATTCGTCCTTTGCGGCAAACAGCCGCGCGACCGTGCCGTCCTCCCCCGAACCGTCCCCCGAAGGGCGGAGCACGGGAAGGGAGAGCGCGGAGAGGTTTTTACAGGGCGCCAGCGCCCCTTCGTCGGTAAAATCGACGTCGGGAACGACGATCGCCGTCGCATACGGCAGTCCCGCGACGAGGCGGGTCCCCCCGACCGTCTCGAGAAAAACGATACCGTCCCCCACCGAATAGGGCGCTTCCGCCCCGACCGTCTCGATTTTGCTCCCGAGAAGGTCGGAAGAGGTAAATTCCGCCCCACCGCAAAGAAAGAGCTCTCTTGCCCCCGTCGAGGCAAGATATCCTTCGGGGAGGGCCCCGTCGAGAAGGCGAACGCGCTCCGCCGCCCCCGTCTCGACGCTCTTAATTCCCCCGCCCGTGTAGCGGTAACTCTCCCCCGCGTAAAAGACTTCGCCTCGGTGTGCCCGAAAGAGGGCCGCCCTCTCGAGGGGAGAAAGCGCCGAAAAGGGCGCCCCGACCATGCGGGAGAGGTCCCCCGTTTGAAGAAGCGCCTCCGTCGTTAAAAGTTCCTCCCGTGCGGGAACGACGCCGCGCTTCCCCTCCCGAAGGAGGACGACGCCTTCCTCCGAAAGACCTTTAAGCGACGCATATGCGGAAGCGAAGCTCTCTTCGCTCCTCTCTCCGTCCTCCCAAATACAGGCGTAGCTCTCCTCGGCGCGGGGCACCCTTTTCGGAAGGGGCAGGGCGCAGAGGAACGCCCCTCCCGCCGCCGCGGCGGAAAGGAGGACCGCCGTCAGTCGTTTTCCCATTTGAGCCGATACAGGGCCCCCTTTTCTTCGAGGCCGCGGAATCCGTTCTGCCTCAGCCCCTCGTACACGGCGATCGCCACGCAGTTGGAGAGGTTGAGAGAGCGCCGCTCCCCCACCATGGGGATGCGGACGCAGTTTTCTCTGTTTGCGACGAGGAGCTCTTCGGGAAGCCCCGCCGTCTCCTTGCCGAATACGAGGGCGCACCCCGCGGGGAATTTTGCCTCCGTGTAGGCGCGTTCGGCCTTTGTCGTAAAGAAGAAGGCGGGCGCCCCGATGGAGGAGAGCGCCTCTTCGATGCCGTCGTGGAGACGGACGTCGACAAACCCCCAGTAGTCGAGCCCCGCGCGCTTTAAGTATTTGTCCGAGAGCTCGAAGCCGAGCGGCCGCACAAGGTGAAGCACACACCCCGTCGCGGCGCACGTCCGTGCGATGTTCCCCGCGTTCTGC
This sequence comes from uncultured Clostridia bacterium, assembly GCA_947626005.1. Taxonomy (GTDB): domain Bacteria; phylum Bacillota; class Clostridia; order Christensenellales; family Borkfalkiaceae; genus Gallimonas. Next base: position 1,258 of record CANQQM010000016.1, on the reverse strand, counting down.
GGGATCTCGGGTTCCACCAAAACGACGTGAAACATTCCCCGCCTCCCATGCGGATTATACACCTTTTGCGCGGCGAATGCAAGTCCTCACCGAAAAAACGGATAAAATTTTATTGTTTTTTGCCTTTCCCCCCTCTTCTTCCCCCAAAAGCCGCCCTTTGAAGGAAAACTTCAAAATTTGCAAATATTTTTCGCATTCTCTCTTGATTTTTGGGGAGTTCTGTTGTATAATGGTGTTTGTGGGTCCCGACGCCTGACCGCGGGGCCCGCCCGAAATCTTATCGAAGGGGAATCACACTTATGGGCGTATCTGCAAAAAACATCCGCAACATTGCGGTCGTCGGTCACAGCGGGGAGGGCAAGACCACCCTCGCGGAGGCGATGCTCTTCAATGCCGGCGCGGTCGAGCGCATGGGCAAGATCGAAAACGGAACGACGGTCTGCGACTTCGACGAACAGGAGATCGCACGCAAGATCTCCATTTCGCTCGCCGTGGCCTATCTCAACTGGAAAGACGTCAAGCTCAACCTCATCGACGTACCCGGCTTCTACGACTTCGAGGGCGAATTCAACGAGGCGATGCGCGCCGCGGGCGCCGCGCTCGTCGTTGCGGGCGCAAACGGGACGGTCACCGTCGGTGCGGAGAAGGCCATCGACTACTGCCTCAAGAACAAGAAGCCCATGATCGTCTTTATCAACGGCATGGACAAGGAGAACGCCGACTACCGCGGCACCGTGAAGGCGTTGCAGGAAAAATATAAGGGAAAGATCGCTCCCATCCAGATCCCCGTCATGGAGGGGGAGAAGATGACGGGGTATATCAACGTCATTACGGGAACCGCCTATCGGTTTTCCGATAAGGGCGTTGCCGAGATCGACGTGCCCGCCGCGTACGCAGCCGAGCTTTCCGAGATGCAGTCCGTTCTGCAGGAATCGGCGGCGGAGAACGACGAGGAGCTCCTCGACAAATACTTCGAGGAAGGCGCCCTCTCCCCCGAGGACACCGTCGCGGGGCTTCGCAAGGGCATTCAGAGCATCAGCGTCGTTCCCGTGCTTGCGGGCAGCGCCCTCCTCAACAAGGGCGTCATCAACCTCATGAACGAGATCATAAACTACGTTCCCGAAGCGGCGGAACGGGCGGGGATCCCCGCGACCGACGTCAAGACGGAGAGCGAGATCCTCGTCGAGTGCACCGCCGACGCCCCCCTTGCCGCACAGGTCTTTAAGACGGCGGTCGACCCCTTCGTCGGGAAGATGAA
>CANQQM010000015.1 GCA_947626005.1 uncultured Clostridia bacterium | reverse complement strand
GTCTTTACGATCGAGTACTTCGGGCAGATCTTCACGGTCACCGTGACCGTGACCCAAGGGGAAGGGGGCAACACCTACTCCGTTGCCGTCTCCTCGCGGTGGGCAGACTAAGACAGGGCATCGGTGCCCGACGGACGGCCGTCCGTCGGGCATTTGCTTTTTTCGAGGGTTTTTTATTTTTCGGTTGATTTTTTTGCGCGGGTATGCTATACTGAAAAAAACGCACGCAAGGAGACGGTATGCAACCCAAATACAAACGGGTACTTCTCAAACTTTCGGGCGAGGCGCTTGCGGGGGACCGCCACTTCGGGCTCAACGAAGAGGTCATCTCCGAAGTCGTCGACCAACTCGTCCGCGTGCACGGGATGGGCGTGGAGATCGCGCTCGTCATCGGCGGCGGAAACTTCTGGCGGGGGCGGCAGGGGACGAACATGGACCGCACGACCGCCGATCACATGGGCATGCTCGCGACCGTCATGAATTCGCTCGCGATGATGGACGCCATCGAAAAGCGCGGCATTCCCACCCGCGTCCAGACGGCGCTCAACATGGTCTCCGTCGCGGAGCCCTATATCCTGCGCAAGGCTCTCCGTCATTTCGAAAAGGGGCGCATCGTCATCATGGCATGCGGGACGGGCAACCCTTACTGTTCGACGGACACGGCGGCGGCACAGCGCGCCTGCGAGATCGACGCCGACGTCCTCCTCATGGCGAAGAACGTCGACGGCATCTACGACAGCGACCCCCGCACCAATCCCGATGCGAAAAAGTACGAGCATCTCACCTTCCGCGAAGTCGTAAACGGGGGCCTCAAGGCGATGGACGCGACCGCCGCGACCATGTGCATGGAGAACAACATCCCCGTTCTTGCTTTCGCCCTCGGCGAAAAGGATTCCATCCTCCGCGCCGTTCTCGGGGAGAAGCTCGGAACGCTCATTTCCAACGATTAACATTCCCCGAGGGGAAAAGGAGCCGAATATATGGAAAACGAAAAGTTAGAGGAAGTCTTTCTTGTTCTCGAAGACAAGCTCGAAAAGACGGTGAGCGTCCTCAAAGAGACGTACGCCGCCATCCGCGCGGGGCGTGCCAATCCGCACATCCTCGACAAACTTCAGGTGGAAGCGTACGGCGGCATGAGCCCCCTTCAGCAGCTCGGGAATATCGCCGTCGCCGACGCAAGGTGCCTCGTCATCAGCCCGTGGGATAAGTCCCTCTTAAAGGCGATCGAAAAGGCGATCCTTGCCTCCAACATCGGCATCACGCCCACAAACGACGGCACGGTCATCCGCCTCGTGTTCCCCGAACTCACTGAGGAACGCCGCCGCGACCTCGTAAAACAGGTCAAGCGCACGGGGGAGGAAGCCAAGGTCGCCGCCCGCAACGTCCGCCGCGAAGCGATGGAAGCCCTCAAAAAGATGAAAAACGGCAAGGAGATCTCCGAGGACGAAAGCAAAAACGCCGAGATCGACGTCGAAGAGAAGGTCTCGAAGTGCGTCGAGGAGATCGATAAAGTCGTCGCCGCCAAGGAAAAGGAGCTTCTGACCGTCTGATGCCCAAGGGACAGGGCGTGCCGCAGCACGTCGCCATCATCATGGACGGAAACGGAAGATGGGCAAAGCGGCGTCTCCTTCCACGGAGCGCGGGGCACCGTGCGGGAATGGAGCGCATCGCGGGGATCGCCGAGCACCTCTTTTCGCGCGGGGTACGCTACCTCACCCTCTTCGCCCTCTCGACGGAGAATCTGAGCCGCCCCAAGGAGGAGGTCGACGCCCTCTTTTCCCTCTTCCGCGAATATTTCACGGAGGGGCTTTCCCGCCTCAAAGAAAAAGACGTCTTAGTCCGTGCGATCGGGGAGAGGGAACTTCTCCCGGAGGACATAAGGGCGCTCATCCAAAGCGCGGAGAAGGAGACGGAAGGGGGAAAGGGCGGAACCTTGACCCTTGCGATCGCCTATGGCGGAAGGCAGGATATTTTAAGGGCCGCAAGGAGCTTTGTCCGTGAGGGCAAGGAGCCGACGGAGGAGGAATTCTCCGCCCGCCTTTCGACGGCGGGGCTTCCCGCGCCCGATCTTCTCATCCGCACGGGGAAGGAAGTTCGGATCTCCAACTTTCTCCTCTTCGAATGCGCCTACGCGGAACTGTATTTTTCGGAGAAGCTCTTCCCCGATTTTTCCGACGAGGATATCGACAGGGCGCTTGAGGACTACGCGGCGCGCGAACGCCGCTTCGGAAAAGTATAAGAGGCGTGAAAATTATGGAAGAAGAAGAGATCCAACTGCAAGCGCCGCCCAAACCTTCGGGCGGCATACGGACACGCGTTCTGACGGGGGTCGTCTATCTTGTCGTACTGCTTGTCTTTTATGTGCTCAAGCTGTGCGTGCATGCCCTCTTTTTCGACGCCCTGCTCCTCGTGTTTTCCGTTCTCGGGACGTACGAGGTGACCCGCGCCTGCAAGGAGAAGCTCCACAAGGTGCAGCGCATCCTCATCATGGTCTTTTCGACCCTCACCGTCCTTGCCTATCCCTTGAGCGACTTCATCTTCGCCGACCTCATGGAGATCGGGCTCATCCCCGGGCTCTCGCCCGTCGAACAGCTCGGCCGCAACTACGCGACGCACATCACGGGAGGGGTCTTTATCGCGGGCGTCTCGGTGCTCTTTGCCCTCCTCGTCTTTATGCACGAGAAGATCTCCCTCGAGTCGGTGGGGTATTCGCTTATCTGCTTTGCCTATCCCTCCCTCTTCATCGTCACCCTCACCGTCTGCAACCACCTCGAGCTGTACTCCGAGCTTGCGATCCTCTTCGTGTTCGTCATCTGCATCTTTGCCGATTCGCTCGCGTTCGTATTCGGACGGCTGTTCGGGAAGCGCTTCCCGCACAAACTTGCGCCCAACGTCTCCCCCAAAAAGACGGTGGTCGGCGGGCTCGGCGGGCTCCTCGGCGGGGCGATCGGCGCCGTCTGCATCTTCTTCGCTTACTACGGGCTCACCTTCCTTGCGGCGATGGGGGGGATCCGCCCGCTCGAGGGGGCGTTCTCCCTCGAAGCGCGCTACATCGTGTTCTTCATCTTCCTCGGGGTGTTCTGCGCCGCCTTCTCGCAGTTCGGCGACCTCGTCGAGAGCGCCGTCAAGCGCAAACTCGGCATCAAGGACATGGGCAAGCTCCTCCCGGGGCACGGCGGCATTCTCGACCGCATCGACTCCTCCCTCTACGCCGGGCTCATCGTGAGCGCCGCGATGGTCGTGTGGGTCATGATCGTCGGATAAACCGCATATAAATAACGCACAGGAGATGCGCCCGCCGAGGCAGGCGGGCGCGTTTTAATGGATATGGTACGCATTTCTCTCATCGGATGCACGGGAAGCATCGGTCTCCAGACCCTCGACGTCGTACGAAGCCACCCCGACGAATTTCGCGTCTCCGCCCTCGTCTGCGGTCGGGATCGGGAGGGGCTTTCCCGCCTTGAAGAGGAGTTCCGCCCCGCTCGGGCGGTGTGCGCCGCGGAGGAGGACGCTTCGGGCGTTTTCGACGGCTGCGACGTCGCCTTCATCGCGGCGGGCGGGTTCGCGGGGCTTTCCTATACCCTTGCGGCGATCGAGGCGGGCAAGACGGTCGCCCTTGCGAATAAGGAATCGCTCGTCTGCGGCGGAGAGCTCGTCATGCGGGCGGCGGCGCGGAAGGGAGTGGAAATTGTTCCCGTCGACAGCGAACACTCCGCCCTCTTTCAGGCGCTCGGCTTTCGCCGCGACACCCCCTTTTCCCGCCTCGTTTTAACGGCAAGCGGCGGGCCCTTCCTCCATAAGACGGAGGAGGAGCTCCAAAGGGTGACGACGGCGGACGCCCTCCGCCATCCCACATGGAAGATGGGGGCAAAGATCACCGTCGACAGTGCGACCCTCCTCAACAAGGGGTACGAGGTCATCGAGGCGAAGTGGCTATACGGTACCGATTTTTCGCACATCGACGTCGTCGTCCACCCCGAGAGCATCGTGCACTCCCTCGTCCTCTTCGACGACGGCGCGGCGATCGCCCAAATGGGCTATCCCGACATGCGCGTCCCCATTCAGCTTGCCCTCACCTATCCCCGTCGGCTTCCCTGCGCCAAACCTCTCGACCTTACCGCCCTCGGCGCATTGCACTTTCTGCCCCTCCCGAAGGAGAAATTCCCCTGTTTTCGGCTTGCCCTCGAGGCGGGAAGGGAAGGGGGAACGGCGCCGACTGTTCTCAACGGTGCGGGGGAGGAGGCGGTCCGCGCCTTCCTCGAAGGGAGCATAACCTTCCCGAGGATCGCGGAAACTATCGAGGACGCACTCTCGCGCATTCCCCGCCGCGAAGCAGACTGCTTCGGGACGCTCAAGGAGGCGGACGCCGCCGCACGGCGCACCGCAACGGCTTTTCTCTATGGTAAATAATCTGCTCGGCGTCTGGAACACCGTCGGTTCGGTGCTCCTTGCCATCCTCATCCTCCTCGCGATGATCACGATCCACGAATTCGGACACTATCTCGCGGGGAAGGCGTTAAAATTCAAGATCAACGAGTTCTCGATCGGCTTCGGTCCCGCCCTCTTCAAACACACGTCGAAGAAGTCGGGCGAACTGTTTGCCGTCCGCCTCATTCCGCTCGGCGGCTATTGCGCCTTCGAGGGGGAGGACGGCCTCGAGCCCGAGGAGCCCGAGCCCCCCGAGCCCTTCGAGGAGACGGCGGAGCCCCCCGCGGAAGAGAAGGATGTTTCCGTCCCCGCCGAAGGGACGGAGAGGGTGCTTCTCACGGAGCCGAAGGCGCCCGAAGGGGAACTTCCCGAAGAAGGCGCGGAGGACTTTTCCGAGGCGGCGGAGGAAATTTCCGCCCCGCCCGAAGGGGCTGCGCCCTCCGACGCGGCGCCCGAAATCCCGCCCGAAACGGACGGCGCCTTCACGCATAAAAAGCCGTGGCAGCGCATCATCGTGCTTGTTTCGGGTGCGTTTATGAACTACATCCTCGCACTTATTTTTCTCATTGCCCTCATCGGGGGGTACGGGCAGACGATGATCGCCGTCTACACGGCCGCCCCGCAGGGGGACATCCCCGCGGAGTACTGCCTCCGCGACCGCGACATCCTTCTCGAGGCGGAGGGGCGCAAACTCTACCTCACGACCGACCTCGCGAAGGCCGTCAACGGGAAGAAGGCAGGCGATCTTGTCCGCTTCCGCCTCTCCCGCATCGTCGGAACGGAGGGGGAGGGAGAGGAAAAGAAGTCGATTCGGGAGGAGATCGAGGCGGACATCATGCTGCGCGAGGACGTTTCGGTGAAGAACAGCGCCGACCTCGATTGCGTCTACCGCGCCCTCGGCTTTCTCTATGAGGAGGGCGAAGGGGAGGAAGCGGGGTACTACTCCGTCGCAAGCGCCTCCTACCGCTTCGGGTTTTTCGAGACCATAGGCCGCTCTTTTACCTATTCCGTCCGCATCGCGGGGTCGATCTTCCGCGTCCTCGGGGAACTTTTAACGGGGAAACTCGGCCTGAACGCCCTCGGCGGCCCCGTGTCGACGATCACGCTCACCTCCAAGATCGCAGGGCAGAGCTTCCGCGGATTTTTGGAGATCGCGGGGTTCATCGGCGTCAACCTCGCCGTCTTTAACCTCCTTCCCATTCCCGCCCTCGACGGGAGCAAGGTGGTGTTCACGCTCATCGAATGGATCTTCCGTCGGCCCGTCCCGAGGAAGATCGAGGCGGTCATCCATGCCGTCGGGTTCGTGCTTCTTCTGGGATTCGCCGTACTTGTCGATATTTTACAATTTGTGTAAGGAGGAAAGGGGATGGAGGAGATCTTTCTCTGCTGCGAATTCAGCTTCGAGAGGAACGAGGTGAGCCCCGTCTCGGAATGTGCCCGCACGGTATGCGAAAAACTGCGTTCGATGGGGTACGGTGTGTTTTTCACGAGTGAATCCTCCCCCGATTCGGGCGTAGACGGGTATCTGCGCCTCGTCTCCTCCCACCTCGACGCCGCCCGCGTCCTCATTCTCGTCTCCGCCGCGCCCGACGACTGCGCCGACGGCTGGATCCGCTTCGAATGGGAGAGTTTCGCCCACGAAATTGCGGGATGGGGGCCGAAAAAGCTGCTTCTTTCCTATCTTGCGGGCCCGCCCGACGGCTATCCCGTGCACCTTCGGAAGGCGAAGAGCTTCCGCTGGGGAACGGAGCTCGATTCCCTCCTCTCCGCCGTAGAGACCTTCCTCTCGGAACAATAAGAAAAGCCGCCTCGCGGGAGGCGGCTTTTTGTGTGCGGTTTATTCGGCTTCTTTCTGTTCGGTCTCGGGCTCTGCGGGTTTATTATGGAAACGCCGCGCCGCCTTGACGAAGGCGGGAGAGCTGAAAACAAGGACGCCCGCGACGATCGCGATGGCGAGGTCGACGAACACGAAGGAGTTATAGCCGAGGCTGTAGAGGAAGGGGTTCATCGCCTCTCCCGTCGCCCAGTGGAAGGCGTATTCGGAGAAGGCAAAGACGCCAGAAAGAATGTGCGCAAGATACCGAAGGATCCCCGCAAGGATGGCGCCGAGGGCAAACTGGAGCTGCGGGATCTTGGCAAGTTTTTTGTTGTCGCCGAAGATCCCCGCGACGCCGATCCCCGCAAACGCGATGGGGTAGTCGAGGAGGAACTGGGCGGGGTGGATGAGCCACGGGTCCTGCACCGCCTGCAAAATTCCGTACACCATTCCCGCGAAAACGCCCTTCTTTACGCCGAACATGTACGAATAGATCATGAGGGGAAGGAGGGAGGCAATGGTCACCGAGCCCCCCTGCGGCATGTGGATCGGGGCGAGGTAGGAGAGGGCGAAGCTCATCGCGATGAGCACCGCCGCATAGGCGACGGCCTTGGAGTCGAAGCCCTTCTTATCCTTCCTCCCGAAGAAGAGGGCGATAAAGAGGAGGAGCCCGACGAGGACGAAGGCGGAGACGTACAAAAGGACGTTCTCCGTGACGGAGATCGAAAGCCCGTTGTTGTCCTCTCCGACGCCCGAGGCGAGGTACACGCCGAGGCAGACAAGGAGCGCAACGAGCGCCGCGCCCGCAACGGAGAGGGCGACGATGCGCATGATCTTCGCCGTCTTTCCCTCAAAGAAGGAGGAAAGGTAGATCGCCGCCGCCCCGAGAACGACTGCCGCGCCGAGCACGATCGTGGGGTAGAGGACGAGGTCGAACACCGCGCCGCTCTCCTTCATATCCATGAATTCGAGGGCAAGCATCGCGACGATGACCGCCGCCGAGAAGCCGACGGCAAGGGAGACGCCGACCGCGGCGAAGGAGCGGAGCGATTCGGGGCGTTTCCACCTGACGAACAGCCCGACCGCCACGAGCAGGACGACGAGCGCGATCGCCGAATAGAGGAACACGGCGGAGAGAGCGTCCTTTGCGAAGGACGTCCAAAGGTCGGGGTAGAGGAAGCTCTCCTCGCCTTCGGCATTTTCGACCGTACCCGTATAGGCGGTCAAAAGGGAACCGAGTAACATAAAAAACCTCCTGAAAATTTTTGCGTGCTACCCGCCCTGCAGAAAAAAACCGCCCGCGAAACGCAGGCGGAAGAAATTCCCGAACAATCGTACTTTCGTGCAAGCATTATCTTGCCCGATTCAAATGGTATGATCTCAGCCTTTCGGCACCCACGACGGATATTCGCTTTTCGGGAACAGTATATTCTTTTTTTTTCGCAAAGTCAATTGTTTTTCGGCGCAAATCGTAGTATAATCGCATTATGGAGCAAAATCGTATCGAGAAGCAACTTCTCTCCTTCGCCGCCCTCCGCTTCACCGAGGACGTCCGCCTTTCGGACCGCGTCTATTGGTACCTCACCGATCTCGACGTAAAGGAGGGGGAAGCGGTCCTCGCGCCCGTCGGCGCACACGACCGTCTGCAAAAGGCGCGCGTCGAAAAGACGCTTAAAGCCGACGACGCCCATGCGCCCTACCCCGTTGCGCTCATCAAACGGGTCGCGGCAAGGGCGGGGGAGCGGGAGAAAGAGATCCGCGGCGTGCCCTGCCTCGACTTCGGCGGCGTCCTCTACGACGACCGTCACTATACCCGCTTCGGGCGGCTGTACCGCGCGGAGACGGGAAATTTCCCCGAGCCCTCCTTAAAAGATGCCGCCGCCGCTCTTGCTTCGGGGAGACGCGTCTTTGTGCGGGGCGACGAGCTCTTCTTTTTCCTTCTTGCCTTCCTCAAGGGGGAGGAGGACGCGCGGGACACCCTCCTTTCCTTCGGTCTTTCGGAGGAAAAACTCGCCGCGCTCCGCGCCTTTCTCGGATAAAGGGCGCAAAACACCGAAAGGGAATGTTTGAAAAGGGCCGAAATGTGTGATATAATAGTATTCCCTATATGAGGTAACAGGATGGAGTCCGAAAACACCGTAAAAATTTTATCCGTCATTCCCATGCGCGCGCAAGTCATCTTCCCGCATACGTCGGTGCTCTTCGACATCGGGCGCGGGCTCTCTCTTGCCGCGGTCGAGCGGGCGGAGTTCAACGAATCGTACGTCTTTATCACCCGTCAGCGGGTGGATAAGGAACTCCCCGAGCCCGAAGATCTGTGCACGGTGGGAACGGTCGCCGTCATCCGCCAGAGGACCAAGATGCTCGGCGAACGCATGCGCGTCGCGGTGGAGGGGCTGTACCGTGCCCGTGCCCGTTCCTTCCGTTTCGAGGGCGGGTATCTCACCTGCGTGTGCGAGCAGATCGAAGTCCTCCACGGCGATCCCAACGTCGAGGAGGCCTTCTTCCGCACGGCGCAGTCTCTCGTCGCGGAGATCTCCACCGCCGACGCCAAGACGGCGAAGGAATTCACGACGGCGACGGCGGGGGTCGCCGACATCGACGAGTATATCGACATCGTCACCAACCGCCTTCACATGAAGGAGGAACAGAAACAGCAGCTTCTCGAAGAGGACGACCTCGTCGAGCGCCTCCGTCTGTTCGAAAAATGCCTGAACAGCGAACTCGAGATCGTGCGCCTCGAGCGTAAGATCGCACAGGAAGTGCGTTCGAGCATCGACCAGTCGCAGAAGGAGTACTTCCTCCGCGAACAGCTCAAGGCCATTCACAGAGAACTCGGCGACGACGCCGAGGAGAACGAGGCGCTGCGCGAAAAACTTCTCAAAAAGGGGCTTCCCCCCGCGGTGGAGGAAAAGGCGCTTGCAGAGCTTGCCCGCATGGACAAGATGCCGCCTTCCTCCCCCGAATATACCGTTCTCCGCAACTATGCCGACTGGCTCCTCGACCTCCCTTGGCGGGAGGAGACGACGGACACGGAGTCCCTTTCCGACGTCGAGAAGGTGCTCGAAGAGGACCACTACGGGCTTGAAAAGATCAAGGAGCGCGTCGTCGAATATTTGGCCGTCCTCAAACTCACGGGGACGCTCAAAGCGCCCATCATCTGCCTTGTCGGCCCCCCCGGGGTGGGCAAGACGAGCATCGCCAAGTCCATTGCGCGCGCCCTCGGCAGAAAGTTCGTGCGCATGAGCCTCGGCGGGCTCAAGGACGAGGCGGAGATCCGCGGCCACCGCCGCACCTACATCGGGGCGATGCCGGGGCGCATCCTCTACGAAATGAAGAACGCGGGTTCGATCAACCCCGTCTTTCTCCTCGACGAGGTGGATAAAATTTCCTCCGACCTCCGCGGCGACCCCGCGAGCGCCCTCCTCGAGGTGCTCGACCCCGAACAGAACAGCACCTTCCGCGACCGCTACCTCGAGGTCGAGTACGACCTCTCGAAAGTCATGTTCGTCGCCACGGCGAACACCCTCGAAACCATTCCCGCCCCTCTTCGCGACCGCATGGAGATCATCGAGCTCTCGGGCTACACCTCGCAGGAGAAGGAAGAGATCGCAAAGCGGTATCTGGTACCTAAAAAACGGCGGGAGAACGGCCTCGGCGAGAAGGACCTCACCATCTCTTCGGGTGCGATCGCCGCGATGATCGACGGCTACACGATGGAGGCGGGCGTGCGCTCCCTCGAGCGGACGATCGGCACGGTGTGCAGAAAGGCGGCGGTGCGCGTCGCCAAGGGCGAAAAGCGGGGGCGGATCTTCGTCACCGAACGAAACCTCGAAAAATTCCTCGGCGCAAAGCGCTTCCTCTCGGGCGGGGAGATGCTCGAACGGGACGAAGTGGGCATGGCGACGGGCCTTGCGTGGACAGCGGTCGGCGGGGCGACCTTGACGATCGAAGTTTCCGTGATGCAGGGGAAGGGCGACATCCTCCTCACGGGAAAGCTGGGGGATGTGATGAAGGAATCGGCCCGCGCCGCCATTTCCTACATCCGCGCCCACGCCGAAAAGTACGGCATCGACAAGGGCGATTTCGAGACGAAAGACATCCATATCCATATTCCCGAGGGGGCGACGCCCAAGGACGGGCCCTCCGCGGGGATCACGATGGCGACCGCCATCCTCTCGGCGTTCACGGGCCGCCCCGTGCGCAGAGACGTCGCCATGACGGGGGAGATCACCCTCCGCGGGAAAGTGCTTCCCATCGGCGGGCTCAAGGAGAAGGCGCTTGCCGCCGCCCGCATCGGGATCCGCGACGTCATCATTCCCGAAGAAAACAAGAAGGACCTCGAGGAGATCCCGCCCGAAGTCCGCAAAAATCTCAACTTCATTTGCGTGCGTTCGGTCGACATGGTATTCGAAAACGCCGTTACGGGGTTGGAATATGCTGCGAATTGAAAATGCACGGTTTGTGACCTCGGCCGCCTCCTCCAAACAGTTCATAAAGCCCGATAAGCCGATGATCGCCGTGTGCGGGAAATCCAATTCGGGAAAGAGCACCCTCATCAACCTTCTTGCGGGACGGAAGGACCTTGCGCGGACAAGCGCCGCGCCGGGGAGGACGCGGCTCGTAAACTACTTCGACTTCGGAAGTTTCCTCCTTGCCGACCTTCCGGGCTACGGCTACGCCGCCGTCTCCAAGGCGGAAAAGGAGAAGTGGGGCAAGACCCTCGACGCCTTCTTCGCCGAACGGGAGATGGCGCACGTCTTTCTCCTCACGGATATCCGCCGCGACCCCTCCGAGGACGACAGGACGATGGTCAACTTTTTGAACTACCATATCCTGCCCTTTACCGTCATTGCGACGAAGAGCGACAAGCTCTCCCGCATGAAACGGAAGGAACGGGTGCGCGCCGTCGCCAATGCCTTCGGCCTCGGGGAGGGGAACGTCCTTGCCGTCTCCGGGCTCACGGGGGAGGGGAAGGAGGCCCTTCTTTCCCGCATCGGCGAAATTCTCATAGAGAGCTGACTTTTTCGGCGCCCGCCGCGACTTGCGGCGGGCGCCGCTTTGCGGAATGACTTTTCCCCTTCCCGCATACAATATAAGCAATGAGATTGGGAGAGGAAATCGTTCGGGCGCTCGGCGGGGCAGGCGACCCCGCCCGCGTGCAATATACGGTCGTCGAAGGAAGGGGCGGGTATTTCCAGAACGTCCGCCGCCTTTTGGAGCTGAGCGAGACCGCCGTCGTCCTTGCGGGAAGGCGGGGCGCGGTGCGGGTGGAGGGGCGGATGCTCCGCCTCGGACGGTACGGCGCGGGGGATGCGGCCATCCTCGGCGACATCGAGCGCGTCGTCCGCGAGGAAGAGAGATGATCGGCTGCGTCGAGTTCACCGTCGAGAGTCTGAGCGCCCATCGGGCGGCGGATAAACTCTCCCGCGCGGGGATCGAAGTGCTTTCGGCGGTGAGAACGCAAAAAAATGCGGTAGATTTGCGGATCCGCGCCAAAGATTGCAAAAAAGCTTTTGCAATTTTACGGGGTTCGTGCTATAATATAAAAAACGTGCGCTCCCGCGGGGCTTTGAAGGCGTTCGCACTCGCCGTGCGTTCGGCGGGGCTGCTCGTCGGCGCCATGCTCTTTTTGGGCGGCGTCCTCTTTGCGGAGCACCGCGTTCTCGCGGTCGAATACGTCGGGAACGGCGCCTACCTTGCGCGGGAGGCGGAGGAAGTGCTTGCGCGCGCGGGAGTGAAGCGGTTTTCGCCCATGCCCCGCGACACGGGGGCGCTGACGGCGGAACTTCTCACTCTTCCCCGCGTCGAATTCTGCGCGGTCCGCCGCCGCGGCGGCGTGCTCACGGTGGAGCTCGTCTGTGCGGACGGCAGCGTCCCGCTCGGCTCCCTCCCCCTCACGGCCCCCGCAAGCGGGGTCATCGAGGAACTCGTCGTCGTACGGGGTACGGCGGTGAAGGGGGTCGGGGATGCGGTCTCGGCGGGGGAGACGGTCGTTTCGGCGGTCTCTTCGGACGGGGCGCCCGTCCTCGTCATCGCACGGGTCAAGGTGAGCTTCCCCGTCGCAAGGGAATACGGGCTCGAAGAGAGGGAGGCGCTTTTGCAGGCGCACCTCGATTTCGGGGAAAACGCGAAATTACATACCGAAAAAACAGAGCGCGGTTGGCTCGTTGCGGGAACGGCGTATGCCGAGGCGGCGGTCAATCTCGGTTAGGAGGAGAAATACGGTCACGGTGGATACGGGCACGCTCGAAGTCATGCAGCGCGTGCTCGGCGCATTCGACGAAAATCTCGCGACGATCACGCGGGAGCTTGCCCTCACGGCACGCGTGGAGGGCACGGAAGTCCTGTTCGAAGGGGAAGAGGCGGAGCTCGGCGCCGAAGTCGTAAGAAGTCTCCTTTCCGTCGTCGAAGCGGGGGAAGAGATCGACAAGACCCGCCTTCTCTACTGCATCGAGCTTGCGCGGGAGGGACATGCCTCGGACATCGGCGGGATCATGCACGACGTCGTCGCCGTCTCTTCGCGCGGGAAGCCCGTCAAGTGCAAGACGGTGGGGCAGAAGGAATATGTGAACGCCGTCCGCACGAATACGATCACCTTCGGCGTGGGCCCCGCCGGCACGGGGAAGACCTACCTTGCGGTGTGCCTTGCCGTCGCCGCCTACAAGGGCAAGGCGGTCGAAAAGATCATTCTCACCCGTCCCGCGGTCGAGGCGGGCGAAAAGCTCGGTTTCCTCCCCGGCGATCTGCAGACGAAGGTCGATCCCTATCTTCGGCCCCTCTACGACGCCCTGCAGGAGATGTTCGGCTACGAGACATATACAAAACTCATGGAAAAGGGGGCGATCGAGGTCGCACCGCTTGCCTATATGCGCGGGAGGACGCTCTCGGACGCCTTCGTCATCCTCGACGAGGCGCAGAACGCGACCCGCGAACAGATGAAGATGTTTCTGACCCGTCTCGGCGACGGGAGCAAGATGGTCGTCACGGGCGACCTCACGCAGACAGACCTCCCCGAGGGCAAGACGAGCGGCTTAAAACACGCCGTCGGCATTCTGAAGGGGATCGACGGGATCGCGGTCTGTACGCTCACCGAGCGGGACGTCGTGCGTCATCCGCTCGTTTCGCGTATCGTGCGCGCGTATGAACGCGAGGAAAACAAACGCAAGAAGGGGGCTAAACAATGAGCGAATTTGCCAAAAAGAATCGTCGGCTCATCCAAAGCGGCGGCATCTTTCTCCTGTGCTATTTCGGAATGCTGTTCATCGTGTTCCTCATGATGATCATCAACGACGTGCACGGGTGGCATCTCTATATCCGCAATAATTTCTCCTCCATCCTCTCACTCCTCGTGAGCGTGTTTTTCCTGTTCGGCATCATCTATTTTTACTACTTCTTCGAGGACCGCAGCTTTCTTCTCAAAACGCGCAACGTCCTCCTCATCTTTTCGCTCATCTACGTCTCCGTCATCATCTGCTACATCTTCGGACGGTTCATCCACCTGTATGCGCGGCCGTTCGCGATGTTTGCCCTCCTCGTCCTCTTCCTCCTCAACCGAAGGCAGGCGCTCTTTCTGAACTTCATCTTCGCCTTCCTTCTCTTTGTCATCGACCTCTTTACGAACAACTACGCCGTCGCCTCGGTGAACGACGAAATTTACTCTTCGCTCATGCTCAGCTTCGTGAGCGGGACCTTCGCCGTGTTCCTCGCGGGGGAGACAAAGACGCGCGGCGCGCTCCTTCTGACGGGGGTCATGATCACCATCCCGTCCCTCATCGTCGTCCTCCTCTTCAAGATCCCCGAGATCGCGACGGACTGGATCGACTACGTCTCGGCGGCGGGCTTCCGCGTGCTCGGCTGCGTGCTCGCATCCGTTTTGACCCTCGCCTTTTTGCCCGTTTTCGAGACCCTCTTCAACCGCCTGACGGTATTCCGTCTGCGCGAACTCACGAGCACCAACGCGCCCCTTCTCGTGCGGCTGAACAAGGAGGCCCCGGGGACGTTCAACCATTCCCTCATCGTCGCCCAACTCGCCGAGACCTGCGCCGTCGCCATCGGCGAGAACGCCGAACTTGCCCGCGCCGCCGCCTACTATCACGACGTCGGCAAGCTCCGCCAGCCCGACTGCTTCACCGAGAACCAGACGGGCTACAACCTCCACGACGAGATCACCCCCGAGCTCTCGGCGGACATCATCCGCTCCCACACGCGGGACGGGTACGATTTCCTCGTCCAGTCGCGCATGCCGCAGATCATCGCGGACGTCGCCCGCGAACACCACGGGACCCTTCCCATCAAATATTTCTACAACAAGGCGATCAAGTATTCGGGGGACGCGGACCTCAAAGATTTCTCCTATCTCGGGCCCATTCCGCAGACCAAGATCGCCGCGATCGTCATGATCTCGGACGCCGCCGAGGCGGCGACGCGTGCCGCCGCAGACCGTTCTCCCGAGAAGGTGGAGCGCACCTGCCGCGCCATCATCGAGGAGAGAATGGACCTCGGCCAGTTCGATGAATGCGACATCACGATGCGGGAGCTCACCGTCATCAAATCCACCCTCGTCGAAGCGCTCTCGGGCATCCACCATCACCGCGTGGAATATCCCGCCATCCGCTTCAACCGGGAAAAGAAAGCGGTCAAAACGGAGAAGAAGGAAGAATGACGAAGTTCCTGTTCGAAAGCGAAGGATATTCGAAGGAGGAGTGCCGCGCGCTCGGCGATGCGCTCTCTCCGCTTGCCGAGTCCGACCTTCCCCTCCTTTCGGAGCTCTTCCTCGTCTCGGAGGAGGAGATCCGCGCCCTCAATGCGCGGGAGAGGGGAGTGGACGCCGTAACAGACGTGTTGAGCTTTCCCTCGATGGAGGGCATCCGCGGGGAATTCCTCTCCTCGGACGAGCACGGCGAATGCGTCGAGACGACGGAGGAGAACGGCGCGGAGCAAAGCACCCTCTTTTTGGGGAGCGTCGTCGTCTGCGAAAAGCGGGCGCGGGAGCAGGCGGAGGAGTACGGCCATTCCTACGACCGCGAGCGCTTTTATCTTGCCGTCCACGGGGTGCTCCACTGCCTCGGGTACGACCATATGAACGAGGAAGAGAAGGCGGAAATGCGCCGCCGCGAGGAAGAAGTCATGGAGCGCATCGGGCTCGGGAGGGAGCAATGAGAAGCGGAACGGTCGCCGTGATCGGCAAAGCCAATGCGGGGAAGAGCACGCTTGTCAACGTCCTCGTCGGGGAGAAGGTCGCGATTGTCTCCCCCAAGCCGCAGACGACGCGGGACCGCATCCTCGGCGTCCTCACGCGGGAGACGCGGCAGATCGTCTTTGTCGACACGCCCGGCATCTACCGCCAGCGCAACGCGCTCACGGCGCTCATGATGCACACGACGGAGAACTCGGTAAAGGACGTCGACCTCATCCTCTTCGTCCACGACGGGCACGCGGGGGTCAAGGAGGACGACCTCGCCCTCATGCGGAAGTACCTCTCCCTCGGGATCCCGATGATCGTCGCCTACACGAAGATCGACATCATGCCCAAGGAAAACATCCCGCAAGACATCAAGACCATCTACGAAGGGGGGATCGACGCAGACGTCTTTCCCGTCTCGGCGCGGCGGGGGCGCAACCTCAAAAAGCTCGAGGACGCGATCGCGGAACGCCTTCCCGAAGGGGAGCCCGTCTGCCCCGAGGACATCGTCTCGGACAAGAGCGAAAAGTTCATGATCGCCGAGCTCATGCGCGAAAAGATCCTCCTTAAATACGACGAGGAGATCCCGCACGGCGTCGCGATCGTCGTCAATACCTTCGAAAAACACGACAACGGGGCGTATGAGATCGGCCTCGACATCGTCTGCGAAAAGAAGAACCACAAGGCGATCCTCATCGGAAAGCAGGGGAAGGCGATCAAGGAAGTCGCCTCCTTCGCCCGCCGCGACATGGAGAAATTTTTGGAGGCGAAAGTCTTTCTTACCGTCTTTGTAAAGGTGCGGGAGGACTGGCGGGACCACACCGCCCGCATGAAGGAATTCGGCTACACCGACGGGGAATAAAGGGGGCTTTTTTACGCATACTGCCCTCGGAGGCAGGTATGCGGGAAGGAAAAACGCCGAGCGCGCGCGAACTCGCGTGGGCGCTCTTCGAAGAGACGGGAAATTTCAGCTACTACATGCTGTATAAACAGTTGAAGGACTAATGGAGTTCAAGGCGGACGCGCTCCTCTTGCGGGCGGTCGATTACGGCGAATACGATCGGATGGTGACCCTCCTCACTGCCGAGAGGGGGAAGATCGGCGCGGGCATGAAGGGGGTGCGGAGAGCGGGCGCAAAGCTCGCCTTTGCCTCCTCTCCTTTTTGCTTCGCCGAATACGTCCTCGCGGCGCGGGGCGGACGCTATACCGTCACGCAGGCCTACCTTCACGACGGGTTTTACGATTTGAGGACGGACCTTGCCGCCTTCTATGCGGCGGCGGCGGTGACGGAGGCGTGCGACCTCTTCGCCTATGAGGGCATGGAGTGCGGGCCCCTCCTCGTCTCGGCGGTGGAGGCGCTCGGCGCGATGTGCGGAAACGATCCCCGCCCGCCCCTCGTGCGCTTTCTTTTGGAGGCGGTCGCTCTCGCGGGCTATCCCGTCCACGCGGAGGACTGTCCCTCCTGCGGAAAGAAAATGACGGGCATACGGTACTTCGATTTTTCGAGCGGGGCGTTCAATTGCGCCGACTGCGCGATCGGCGCCAAGGCGAGCGAGTCGACCTATCTTGCCGTCCGCGCCGCCCTCAAAAAGGGCCCCGAGGCGCCCCCGGACGGGAACCTCCGCGCCCTCCGCCTTCTGAATACTTACATCGCCTTCCAGACGGACAGCGAACTGCGTTCGCTCTCCGAGCTCCTCCGCCTCCCTTAAATTGCGGAATGGGGTCGAAAAACAAGCGCTTTCTACGAAAAAAGGACCGCCGCGGCGGTCCTTTTCGTATGCAAATTTCACTTTTCTTCGGAGACTTCTTCGGGAGATTCTTCGGCGGCTTCCTTCTTCTCCCTCGGGCGGAGGAGCTTTAAGGAGGGGATGAGGAGCGCCCCGAGCGAATTCCCCGCGACGATGAGCATGAGATAGAGGAAGGCCTCTCCCGAGGCGATCCCAGACGCCGCAAAGTAGAACATGTCGGCGATCGAGTGCTCATAGCCGCTCAGAATGAAGGCGGGGATGCAGAAGAGAATGCCCGCAATCGTGTGATTGTTCTTGAATACGTCGATGGAGAGATAGACGAGGATGCCGCAGAGGAAGGCGCGGAGGAGCCCGAAGAGGTACCCTTGTTCGAGTTTCGCCGAGCACAGGGTGAAGGCGGTCTCCTTGAGGGAGGGCAGCACCCAACCGATGAGATAGCCGAAAGCGACCGTCCCGATCGCGTTCCCGAGGAGACACAGCAAAAGGAGGGAGACGTCCTCCTTTGTATGCTTTTCGAGGACGAGCCCGATCTTCCCCGTGTAGAGGGCGTAGCCCCGCCAGCAGATGCAGAGGAGGGCAAGGGGGAAGAGGAAGGCCCCGATAAAGCGGCTGTAAGGGGTCGAGGGGTCGTAGCAGGCGAGATAGACCGCGCCGCCGAGGGAGATCATCATCCCCGCAAGAAAGCCGTCGACGATCTTCGAGACGACGGACAAGACAAGATTCTTCATGAAGTCCTCCTTCGTAACAAAAGAATTATACCATATCCCAAGTAAAATGTCAAAGGAAAGAAGGGGCGCATAAGAAAACCCCGCGTTTTATGCGGGGAGGTCAAACTTTCGGCATGAGGTCGAGGAGGGTATAGCGGGAGAGGAAGGAAAAGACCGTCTCGTCGAGCGCCCGCCACACGGGAAGGGTGGGACAGGTCGCGGCATGCGGGCAGTCCGCCTCCTTCCGCCCCGTGCAATCGGTCGCGGCAAGGGTGGATTCCGTCTCCTTGAGCACTTCCGCAAGGGTGTATTCTTCGGGCGCCCGCGTGAGGGCATATCCGCCCGTTTTTCCCCGTCTGCTCTCGACGAATCCCGCCTTCACGAGGGTCGCCGTGATCGCCTCCGCATACTTATAGGGTACGCTCTCCTCCTCGGCGAGCACGCGGAGCGGAACGCTCCCGCCCCTTCGCGCAAGCGCCGTCATGATGCGGAGGGCGTAGCGCCCTCTCGTCGAGATGATCATGCCTCTTCGTCCCCGTGGCCGTGTTCGTGTTCCTCGAGTGCGTCCTTGAAGAGGGCGGGATCGTAGGGGATGTTGTTCTTTTTATAGTAGTCGAGGATGGCCGCCTGCACCGCCTGTTCGGCGAGAACGGAGCAGTGGAGCTTGTATGCGGGAAGGCCGCCGAGGGCCTCCGTCACCGCCTTGTTGGTGAGCGCAAGCGCCTCGGAGAGGGGCTTGCCCTTGATCATCTCGGTCGCCATCGAGCTCGACGCGATCGCGCTGCCGCAGCCGAAGGTCTCGAACTTGACGTCGACGAGGATGCCGTTTTCCACCTTGATGTACATCTTCATGATGTCGCCGCATTTGGCGTTGCCGACTTCGCCCACGCCGTCCGCATCCTCGATGACGCCGACGTTGCGGGGATTTCTGAAATGATCCATGACTTTTTCGCTGTAAAGTGCCATAATTTCTCCTTGTATGGGCTCAGAGGAGGAAACTCCGCTTGCCCGCTTTCAGATCCCGCCAGACGGGGGACATGTTTCTCAGCGTTTCGATGACTTCGGGGATCTCCTTTAGCATGTAGTCGATCTCCTCCTCCGTGTTTTCGGCGCTCAAAGTGAGCCGAAGGGAGCCGTGCGCCACGTCGTGCACCCGCCCGATCGCAAGCAGCACATGGCTCGGGTCGAGTGAACCCGACGTGCACGCCGAACCCGAGGAGGCGCAGATGCCCTTGTCGTCGAGAAGAAGAAGGATGGATTCCCCCTCGATGCCCTCGAAGCAGAAGCTCACATTCCCCGCAAGCCGCTTGGCGGGGTGCCCGTTGAGGGCGCAGTGTGGGATCTTCGAGAGCCCGCCGATGAGCTTGTCGCGAAGCGCCGTCACATAGGGGATGGCCCGTTCCGACTCTTTAAGACTTTCCTCGAGCGCGACCGTCATCGCCGCGACGGCGGGGAGGTCCTCCGTTCCCGCACGCTTGCCCCGTTCCTGCGCACCGCCCTCGATGAGGGAGGAGAGGGGCGCCCCGCGCCGCACATACAGCGCGCCGACCCCCTTGGGACCGCCGAACTTGTGCGCCGAGAGGGAGAGGTAGTCGCAGCCCGTCTTGTTGACGTCGATGGGAAGATGCCCGACCGCCTGCACCGCGTCGGTGTGGAAGAGGACGCCCCGCGCCTTGCACAGGGCCCCGATCTCCTCGACGGGCTGAAGGGTGCCGATCTCGTTGTTCGCATACATCACAGAGACAAGACAGGTGTTTTCGTCGATCGCCTCCTCTACGTCCCGAAGACGGACGATCCCGTCCGTTCCGACGGGGAGAAGGACGACTTCGAAGCCCTCCCGCTTGAGCTTTTCGAGGGTGTGGAGGACGGCATGATGCTCGATCGCCGTCGAGATGAGCTTGCGCTTTCCCTTCCGCGCCCCCGCCCGCGCGGCGCTTACGATGGCTTGGTTGTCCGCCTCGCTCCCGCCCGAGGTGAAGGTGATCTCCCGCGGCTCCGCCCCGAGCGCCTTCGCCATGCGGGTACGGCAGTCGGTGAGTACCTCCTGCGCCCGCTGCCCCGCGGAATGCAAACTCGAGGGGTTGCCGAAGAAGTTCTCGGCGACGGAGACGTAGGTCTCAAGCGCACTTTTGCGCATCTTGGTCGTCGCCGCATTGTCCGCATAAACAAACATCGATTTTCTCCGTAAAAAGAATTCCTATCAATTTAATAGGAATTATAACATGTAGCTTCGTCCTTGTCAAGCCCTTTTATTCTGTTTTCGGAAAAGAAGGGGACAAAACCCCGAGGGGGCCGAAAGAGGATGAGCTATCGGAAATTCATTGACAAAGCGGAAGGGCGCCGAAGGACGGATGGGGTGAATGGCAGCCGCCCCCCACCACCGCCTACGGCGGAGCCTCCCCCCGAGGGGGTCGGCCTTTCCCGCTTTTCCTTTCTGTCCCTCCATGTCGGTTCGCGAAAATCGTATCAAAACTCCTTGACAGTTTATCGGATTTCTATATACAATCTTTATATAACCGCTCTCATATACGATCGGCCCCAAGGAGATATGCAATGGATAAAAAAAGCGAGATACTCTATTATTGCCAAAGGCAAGGCAGAGCCTTGACCGCGAAGGAAATCGTCGCCGCACTGTACCCCGGGAAACGGCAACCCCAAGTCAATTCGGCAATAAACGAGTTAGTCATGGAGAAGAAGTTGATTCGGATCGATACGAGACCCTACACAGTGCACGTCCCCGAAGCCGGGGAAGCTATACCGGAACCGAAACAGTACGAGCGGGGACCGAACGGTAATTCCGGAGTGGAGGGAAAGGCGGCGTTTTCTGTTCCGCGTCCCTGTCCGGATGAAGTAGAGAAATATCTTCTCGGCTGGGAAAAACTTGAGGATTATCGGTTGCAGGAGTCCGCATTGGACAAGTTGTTTTTTGAGCTCTGCCCGGAAAACAAGTGCATCGAAGATGTTTTGATCAAGGCGGCAGCGCTGAATGATTTTTACAGCACGAATATTTTTTCGGTATATCCTGTAGCGAAACACATTCTTACACTGCAGATAGACGAGCGGCTTCTGTCGGGCGATTTGTCTCTCGTGAATGATATTGCAACGGTTCCGTTGGCCGATTCGAACAAGAATTTTTATTCCTTTGCCACGAAATATTGCAGTCATCATCAGCCAAAGCGCTATGCGATTTATGATAGCTATGTGCACAAAGTACTGCTCTATTTCCGTGAGAAAGATGGGTTTTCAAATTTTTCCAAGGAGGACTTAAAAAATTATGTCGTTTTTCACCGAATCCTGGATCGGTTCAGACAATTTTACGGACTTCAACAATATTCCCTGAAAATGTTGGACCGATATCTATGGCAACTTGGGAAAGCGGTTTTTCCCAAAAAATACAACTGAGTCGTCGATTTTAGTATAGATCGTTCCAAAAAAAGGACCTTGCCGTGGGGCAAGGTCCTTCCATGTTGTCGCAGTACAAGCCCGATTTACACGAAAAGTACAAAACTAATTTACCTGTTTGCGGGCCAGCACGCAGCAGCCGGTATGCCTTATATCATAGCGCGGGGGAAGGGGGAAAGTAAACCGATTTTATATATATGGTATAAAAAGGGTAGAAAAAAAAGGACCTTACGGTATGGTAGGATCCTTTTTATGATTGATCTCTGCTGGAAAGATATATATGCCCCGACAGGAAGATTTATTTTGTATCTTTCATGTAAATTGGGGTTGTATCTTTACACATGTTTTCCGTTAGTCGGCTTTGAAGGGGAGGAGGGCGGCGACGCGTGCGCGTTTGATCGCGACGGCGAGCTCTCTCTGGTGCTTCGCGCAAGTGCCGGTCATGCGGCGGGGAAGGATCTTCCCGCCCTCGGCGATGAACTTGCGGAGCTTCGCGGTCTCCTTATAGTCGATGGTGGATTTCTCCTGGCAGAAGAGGCAGACCTTCTTGAAGTTCTGCTTCTTGTAATTCTTCTTCTGCGGTCTCTCCTTCGGGTCGCCGCGGCCTTCGCGGGCAGCGGGTTCCGAAGCGGGCGCACTCTCCTCGACGGGAGCCGCCTCCTTGATTTCTTCTTCCATAACGATGTCTCCTTAATTGAATTGATGCCCCGTGCGGGCCTTGGGTCAGAACGGAATATCTCCGTCGTCGTCGAACGATTCGAGCGTCGGCTTCTTCTTTGCGGGTGCGGAGCCGCCTTTTTCGGGGGCGGGGGCATCGTAGAAGTCGTCGCCGCCCGTCGCTCTCGTCGTGAGGAATTCGACGTCCTGCGCGATCACGTCGACCGCGGTGCGGCGCTGCCCTTGATTATCCTCGTAATTGCGGATCTGAATGCTGCCCGAAACTGCGACCTTCGACCCCTTTTTCACATACCGTGCGACGGTATCTGCGAGGCCGCGCCAAGCGGTCACGTTGAAGAAATCGGTCTGCCGTTCCCCGTCCTGCGAGGTGTAGGAACGGTTGACGGCGATCGCGAAGTGGCACACGCTGACGCCGCCGGAGGTCTCCGACAGTTCGGGATCGCGGGTAAGGTTACCGATCAAAAATACCTTATTCATCTTACTTTTCCTTTACTTTTGTGATCACGCGGCGGAGCACATCGCCCGAGATCCCCGCAACGCGGTCGAGCTCTGCGACGACGCCCGCGGCTGCCTGAAACGTCATGAGGACAAAGAACGCTTCCGACTTGTACTGGATGGGGTAAGCGGTTTTCTTCACGCCCCACTTGTCGGTCGATTCCACGGTCCCGCCCATGGAAGTCACGATGTCGGCGTACTTTTTGAGTTCCGCCTCTCTCGCTTCCTCTTCCATGTCGCTTCTGAGCAGAATGAGCATCTCATACTTCTGCATACTTTCACCTCCCGGTCTTATTCGGCATGTCTTTTCGGCATGCAAGGTTTGCGACTTTTCGTCTTGCCCTTATTTTACAATATTTCTTCGGACAAGTCAACGAGTTTTCCTGCTCCTCGGCCAAATTTTCGCAAATTTTACGGCTTTAAGAGGGCGGAGACTTCGTTGTTGAACGCTTTGATGACGGCGACCGTCTCCCCGAGGGTCACTTCGATGAGGTTGGTGACGGTCTTATCCTCCCTTCCGTCGTCGTAGCTGAGGGTGATATGGATGGCAAGGGGAACGTAGGGGTTCTCCTTGAGGATCTCGTGCAGCCACAAGCTCCAAAGCGGAGTGTCGTTCATCACATGGTGCACGTCGCTGACGAGGGAGTCCATTTCGAGGACGGGGGTATCCGTCTTGAAGGTGACGGCGCCGCTCTCGTCCGTTTGGGCGAGAAGAAGATACCACACCCCCGAGAGATAGCGGTCGAGCCGAACGGTCTCGGTGCCCGTGCCCGTCTCTTTGTCGTACTCGTAGCGGGTCTCCGTCTCCGCGGCGGTGTAGAGGTTGCCTTCGCCGTCTGCATAGCGCTCGAAGAGCTCGACGCGCGCACTTACATAGTCGTAGGCGGGAATTTCGCCCTCTTCGCCCGTTTCCGCACGGGCATGGTGCACTTTGACTTCGTTCCCCGCCAAATCGGTGATCTGCGCCTCGGAGGGGTCGATGCCGACGTCGCCGTGGAAGGGATACTGTACCTTGTACTCTACGCCGTTTTCCGCATGATAGCCGGTGAGGATCTGTTCGAGGTCGATGCGCTTGCCCGTCTCGTCGCGGTAGTAGAAGCCGTAGTCGTCCTCCTCGATCTGTGCGTCGTCGGGGATGCGGCGGCTCTCGGTGGGGAGCTCGATATATCCCGTGTCGTAGTTGACGAATCCGTAGGTGTAGACGGGAATGAGGCGGGTACGTTGTTCGAAATAGTAGGGGGTCTGCCAAACGGGGAGGGCGGGCTCTGCGCCCTCTTCGGAGGCGGCGGGGGTGCGGTTGGCGCGGGCGATCGCGGCGTCGTAGCGAACTTCCGTCCCTTCGGGCGCCGCCGTAAAGTTCCCGCTTTCCCCTTGGACGTAGTAGCCCTTCTCGAGACGGGTCTCTCCCGCGACGCGGTATTCGCGGATCTCCTTGCCCGTCTTGTCGATGGCGTGGGGACGGTATGCGTCGGTATTGTATTCCTTTTCGTTGACGTGGGCCCTGTAGAGGGCGACCGTCTCACGGTAGCCCTTGTCGCCCTCCATCTCCATATAGGAGAACACCTGATCGGCAAAGACTTCCCCGATCGTGAGGGCGGAGAGGTCGTCGGAAAGGGTGTCGATGGTGCTGTTTTTGAGGTGCTTCAGGATGCGGTTCCCCGAGACGGCCTCTTCGCCGAGGAAGTCGACGAGCTGCAGGGTGCGGATATCGTCGGAGATCCCGCCGATCGTCGAATCCTTGAGCGATTGCAGAATGCGGGGGGAACTCTCGTCGATCGTGATGACGTCGCCGAGGCAGAGGGAGTCGAGGCGGCTCTGCTTGGTGAGGTCGCCGATGCGCCAGTCCGCGATCGCGCGGAGGAGGGAGGAGGCGCCTTCGCCGACGGAGACCACCTGCTTGATGCGGAGGCGGTTGATCCTCGTCGCATTGGAGAGGTCCTCGATCGTCCAGTCTTTGATGGCCTTCATGATGGGGGCGGAGTCGTCGGTGACGGAGAGGACGGTCCCGATGTCGATCCTGCCGATGATGCCCGTCGCGTCGTCGGTGAGGGTCTTGAGAAGGGTGGGGGACTTGCCGTCCCGCATGACGATGTTGCCGCTTCCGTCGACGTCGAAATCGACGCCCTGCTTCCCGTAGCAGATGGCGAGCATGAGGGCGTCGGACGAGCCCGTGAGCCCGAGCGCTTTTCCGAGCTCCGCGCTCATGAGAAGGTTTTGGAAGTACGGCCCGAACTCGGTGAACGCCGTCTGCATGAACTCCTTCACGTCGGCGTTAATGCCGAGCTCGGAGAACTGCACGAGCATGGGGGAGATCATGTTTTCGATGAATGGGGTGTATTTTCCGATGCTGTCGAGGTTGGTGAACTGCGTCCCCTTGAGTTCGCTGCCGAGCTCGAGGATAGACATTTCGGCATATTCCTCGTTGATGTACTTTTCGGGGTCGAGCCCGAAGGCGGAGAGGGTCGTCCCTACCTTTGCGCGGGTGCCGAGGTAGACGACGCCGCCGACGAGCCCGCCGAGCGTCGCGATGATGCCGAACAGGAAGGAAAGACAGACCGCGAGGAGCCCGCGGAAGCGTGCCTTCGGGCGGTGTCCGCGCGGGAGGATCTTTCCCTCCGCGACGAGCTGTTTTTCAAGTTCGATCTTGTCGCTCTCCTTGAGCGCCTCTTCAGGTTCTTCTCCTTCCTCCGAGGGCTCTTCGGGCGGAGCGGCGTTTGCTTCTTCGTGCTCTTCGCCGTACCCTTCGACGGGGATCTCCTCCTCGAAGTCCTCGTTTTCGTCCAATTCTTCGTCGTCTCTGTGACGCATAAAATGCCTCCCCTAAGCGGTTTCAATCGTTATTATAATATACCGAGAGAGAAAAAGCAAGCGCTTTTTCCAAGTTACTCTTCATCGGGCGGAGGAAGTTCCGCTTCGCCGCACATTCCTTCGAGCTTCTTTCCGATGCTGCCCGTGCGCTTTTCGGTCGTCTCGACGGCGTCCTGCGCCTCCTGCAGCTTCTTGCGCGTCTTTTCGAGCGCCTCCGAGAAGCGGGCAAAGTCGCGGCGGAATTCCTCGAGCATGCGGGAAAGTTCCCCCGAACGCTTTTCGATCGCCGCCGTGCGGAAGCCCGTCTGCAAGGTGCATAAAAGCGCCGCGAAGTTGGTGGGACCGCAGGCGATCACGCGGCGCACCCTGAGATAGTCCGAGAGCCCGCTCTCGCGCATCGCCTCCGCATAGAGGGCCTCGGAGGGGAGGTACATGACGGCGAAATCCGTCGTTTTCGGCGGCAGAACGTACTTCTTGACGATGGAATCCGCCTGCACCTTCACGGCCCGTTCGAGGTTCTTCCTTGCGCGGTCGGCGCCCTCGCGGTCCCCCCGTTCGGACGCGGCGACGAGCCGTTCGAATTCCTCGACGGGGAACTTGCTGTCGACGGGAAGATACACCGTCTCTCCGTTTTTGGAGGGGAGACGGATGGCGAAATCGACGATGGTGCCGTCGAGGGGGTTGAGCTTGACGCTCCTCTCGTACTGGTCGGAGGAGAGCATCTGCCCGAGGAGGGCGTCGAGCTGGGCCTCCCCCCACGTGCCGCGGAGCTTGACGTTGGAAAAGACGCGGCGGATCTCCGAGACGTTGGTCGACAAACTCTTCATCTCGCCGACGCTCTCGTACATCTTTTCGAGGCGCTCGGTGATGCGCGCATAGCTTTCGGAGAGCTTCCCGTCGATGGAATCGGTGAGTTTTTCGTCCACCGTGCGGCGGATGCGCTCGAGGTTCTGCGCATTGCTGTCGACGATGTACTTCATGTCGTCGGAGAGGCTCTTCTGGATGAAGGCGAGCCGCTGTTCGGTGGAGCGGTTGAGGGCGTCGAGGGCGCGTGCGGTGTAATCGGCAAGCGTCCCGACCGAGTCGGTCTTTTCCTCGAGGCGGCGGAGGGCTTCGGCGTCCGTCCCCTTGCCGCGGGGGAGCCGTACGGCGAGGACGACGACGGCGATAAGGTCGATCGCCGAGAGGATGAGGGTCAAGATAATGAGGGTCTGCATGGTGCTCCTTCTTGCGGGACGAACCGTCTCGCATATTTTTCGAGTGTGGAAGAATTGTTCCGCCTGCCGTCTGGGAGGCAGAAGAGGAGAAGTTCGCCCAAAACCTCCGCCGTTTTGTGTGCGGGGACGCCGAGCGCTTGGATGCGCGGCCCGTCGATTTTGAGCTCTTTCACGGTGAAGGGAACGCCCTCTTTTTTCATTTCGTCGAGGACGGTATTCCATTTTACGACGCAAGGGGCGGGGGAGAGGTCGTCTTTGCAGGCGGAATAGTCGGCCTGCTTTAGGGCAAGGAGAAGGGGGAGCCGCTTGCCCGAGAGGACGATCTCGCGGCGCACTTTCGTATTTTTCATGCGGCAGTCGAAGTCGCGCATGTGGCGGGAGACGAGAAAGACCGTCTCCTGCGTCAGCCCCTTCGGGGCCTTGAGACGGGTGAGAATGTCCTCCGCGAGGCGGGCGCCCTCTTCGGGGTGGGCGTGGAAGTTCCCGTCGCGATGGAAGGCGAAGGGCTTTCCGACGTCGTGGAGGAGGGCGGCGAAGCGGATCTCCTTCGGGGCGTACAAAACGCAGCGGAAGGAGTGCTCGAGGACGTCGTAGCTGTGGAAGTCCGCCCGCTGATCCATGCCCTCTCCCGCCGCAAGTTCGGGGAGGATATGAGGCAGGACGCCCGACGCGCGTAGAAGGCAAAGACCGCGGTACGGTGCGTCTTTTCCCCCTTTTTCGTCCGAAAAGAGGAGGCGGGAAAGCTCTGCGAAAATGCGCTCGGGGACGATGTCCGAAATGAGCGCCGCGTTGGCTTTCGCCCCCGCAAGCGTCTCTTCGTCGGGCGAAAATCCCGTCTCGGCGGCGATCCTGCAAAGGCGCATGAGCCTCAGCCCATCCTCTCCGAATACCCGCTCCGCCTCCCGCACCGCGGTAAGGCGCCGCTTTTCGATGTCGGCGATGCCGTTGAGGGGGTCTATAAATCTTCCATTCTTGATGTCGTAGTACACGGCGTTGGCGCGGAAGTCCCGCCGAAGGGCGTCGCGGGTGATGTTGCCGGTGAACTCTACGCGGCTCGGGGTATGGATGCCGCGGACGTACTCATCCGAGCGGAAACGGGTAAATTCGTAGCCCGTCCCCCCCTCATCTTCGAGTTTGACCGTCCCCGTCGCACGGTAGACGGCGCGGATGCGGAACCCGCATTCCTCGGCCGCGGAAAGAAAGCTCTCTTCGTCTGCGGGGGAGGAGAGGTCGAAGTCGGTGAGCTCCCGCTTCCCCGCGAGAAAGTCGCGCACGCTCCCCCCGACGAGGTAGAGCGGAAGGGGGCATTTCTCCGAAAGACGGACAAGATTTTGCGGCAGCAATTCGCGCATGAGCGCCTCCCGAAAAATTTTTTCGAAAACAGTATAGCAAATTCGCAAAAAAATTGCAATTCCCCGAAAGATATTGTATAATAAAACAGTACGGAAATTTTTACATCGGAGAGAAAATGATCACTTTTGTCCTCAATCCGAAGGCGAAGAAGGCCGCGGGGGTGCAAAGTCTCATCGAAGAGCGCATGGCGCGGGAGGGACTCGAATACGAATTCCTCTCGGGCGAAAGCAAGGAAGAGACCCGCTCCCTCCTCCTCGAAAAGACGAAAGAAGAGGGCGTGCACCGCATCGTCGCCGTGGGCGGAGACGGGACGCTAAACGACGTCCTTTCGGGGCTTTCCGACCCCGCGCGGGTGGAGCTCGGGCTCGTTCCCGTCGGGACGGGCAACGATTTCGCCGTCGCCGCGGGCATTCCCGAGGGGGCCGCGGCGCTCGACCTCATCGTAAAGGGGGAGGCAAAGCCCACCGACTTCATCGAGTGCCCGAACGGGCTTCGAAGCATGAACATCGCGGGGCTCGGGATCGACGTCGATATCTTGGAGCGCTGTGCCCGCATGAAGCACGGGGGCTCCAAGGGGAAGTACTTCCGCAGTCTCCTCGTCTCCCTCTTCCGCTATAAGGGGGAGCGCATCGAGGTCAGCGTCAACGGGGAGAATTTCTCCCTCGACGCCTACGTCGCCGCCGTGTGCAACGGGGTGCAGTTCGGCGGAGGGATCAGGATCTGCCCGCCTGCGAAGCTCGACGACGGCAAGCTCGACCTCGTCGTCGTCCGTTCCCCCAAGCGGTGGAAACTTCTCATCGAGCTCGGCTATCTCATGCGGGGGAAGATCCTCTCCCGTCCCATTTCACGGCATATCCTCTGCGAGGAGGCGCGCATCGTCCGCGTGGACGGGAACGCCGTCCAGCTCGACGGGGAGATCGTCGGAACCCGCGTCCTCGACGCAAAGATCGTGAGCGGCAAATTAAAGATGTACCGAGGTTGACATGGCGAATCTTTACCGCGAAGTCCTGAATAATATCCCGACGGCGGCGATCGTCGTCGATAAAAGTTTCCGCGTGCGCTACATGAACCGCGCCTTCGGGGAATATTTCCGCACGGGCAAGCTCCGCGGGACCCTCCGCGACGTCACGGGCTGCGGCGAGAGGGAAGGGGAGTGCGGAACGGGGGTGCGCTGCGCCTACTGTCCTCTCCGCAACCTCTTTGTCGAAGTCGCCTCGACGGGCAAGACCGCCTTCCGCAAGATCATTTTGGGCAGCGGCGGAGAGGGCATCGCCCTCCGCATGAAGGTGAGCCCCTTCGGGAAGCTCTTCCTCGGCGTCGTCGACAACGCCTACGAGACGGAGATTGCCCGAGAGATGGTCTCCGCGCAGGACATTCAGCAGCGTCTCCTCCCCCCCGCGACGGCACGGGACGGGACGCCCTATTCCTTCACCTATATCCCCTGCCGCGAGATCGGCGGGGACCTCCCCGACGTCTACCGCGTCGGCGGCGACACGATGGGCTTCCTTGCCGACGTCTCGGGCAAGGGGATCTCGGCGGGCATGCTCTCCGCCTTCGTCAAGGCGGGTTGGGACCGCACCGAACCCTCCCCCGCACGCGCCCTCTTCGGGCTGAATGCGAAGTTTCAGGAGCTCAACCTCGACGAAAGGTCGTACGTGACGGCGGCGGCGGTCCGCATCGACGCGGAGGAAAAAAAGCTCACCTACTCCTTCGCGGGGCACAACGCCCCCCTTCTTCTCAAAGGAGAGTACGGGATCTCGGAGATCGAGGGGAGCACGCCGCCCATTTCGACGTGGATGCCCGACTTCCGCTACGAGGATCGGACGCTGCCCTATTCGAAGGGGGATGTGCTCGTTCTTCTCACCGACGGCGTCATCGAGAGCCGCAACCCCGCGGGGGAGCAGTTTTCCCTCGAACGGGTCGAGGCCATTCTTCAGCGCTCGGAGAACGCCGAACGCTTCATCGAACGCCTCAAGGCGGCCCTTCGGGACTTCTGCGGCACGTTCGCGGACGATATTACGGCGATAGCGTTTGACCTATAAGTTGTTTCGTGCAAAATCTTTTTCTGCGAAAAATATTTTGCGCGAGGAAATTGGCTTTTGCGGTTTAACCTATTTGGTCCTCTCGTTCGTTTCATCGGGCAAGAAGGCAAAGGGTTTGCCAAATTGAGGCGCGCAGCGCAAAAGCGTGGTTTTGCTCGCGCACATTATTTTAGCAAG
>CANQQM010000014.1 GCA_947626005.1 uncultured Clostridia bacterium | reverse complement strand
GTCTACAATCTCGGCATCGCGAAGCCGCTCTCGGGTGCGCTCGAAAGTTTCGGTCTCACCCTCGAGGACCTCTACGAAGAGGAACCCGACGCGGGGCTCGGCAACGGCGGTCTCGGCCGTCTCGCCGCCTGCTTCCTCGACGGGCTTGCGACGCAGAACTACCCCGCCATGGGCTTTTCGATCTGCTATCAGTACGGGCTCTTCAAGCAGAAGATCGTCGACGGTTGGCAGATCGAACTTCCCGACGTGTGGCTCCCGGGCGGGGAGGCGTGGCTCACCCAGCGCACGGATAAGACTTTCATCGTCCGTTTCGACGGCGAACTCGAGGAAAAGTGGACCGATCACGGCATGGAGACCGTCTACCACAACGCGAAGGAGGTCGAGGCAATCGCCTTCGATATGATGGTCTCTGGCGCCGATTCGGAGGCCGTCAGCGTGCTCCGCCTGTGGCGTTCCCGCGCCGTGCAGAAGTTCGATATGCAGCTCTTCTCGCAGGGGAACTACGACGCCGTCATGCGCGACGACACCGACGCACAGCTCATTTCCAAGGTGCTCTATCCCTCCGACAACCACTACGAGGGGAAGTCTCTGCGCTTGAAGCAGCAATATTTCCTCGTCTCCGCCTCCCTCCAGTGCATCGTCTCCGACCATAAGCGGCGGTACGGTTCGCTTGCGCTTCTTCCGCAGATGGCGGCAATCCACATCAACGACACCCATCCCGCGCTTGCCATTCCCGAGCTCATGCGCATTCTCGTCGACGAGAACTACTTCACTTGGGAGGCCGCTTGGAACATTACGACGGCGACCTGCGCATATACCAATCACACCGTGCTCGCGGAGGCGCTCGAGACGTGGGCGGAGGACCTCATCGCCCGTCGGCTCCCGCGCGTCTACGGCATTCTCAAAGAAATCAACCGCAGATTCTGCGAGGATCTTTGGAACCGTTTCCCCGGGGACTGGAACAAGATCTCGCGCATGTCCATTCTCTCCCACAACACGGTGCGGATGGCCAATCTCTGCGTCGTCGGTTCCTCGAGCGTCAACGGCGTCTCCGAGCTCCACAGTCAAATCATAAAAGAGAGCATTTTCCGCGATTTCTACGACTATTCGCCCGAAAAATTCACCAACGTCACGAACGGCATCGCCCATCGGAGATGGCTCAACCAGTCCAATCCGGAGCTATGCGAACTTCTCGATTCGTGCATCGGCACGGGGTACGCGAAACACGCCGAAAAACTCGCCGAATTTGCGAAATTCGAGAACGATGAGAGCGTGCTTGCACGTCTCGGCGAGATCAAACGCAAGAAAAAGGAACAGTTTGCCGCCTATGCCGCCAAGCAGCAGGGGATCGTGATCGACCCGGAGACCCTCTTCGACGTGCAGGCAAAGCGCATGCACGAGTACAAGCGGCAACTCCTCAACGTCCTTCACATCATTTCCGTCTACAACGCCTTAAAGGAAGATCCCAACCTCGATATCGTGCCAAAGACCTATATCTTCGGTGCGAAGGCGGCCGCGGGCTACGACAGGGCGAAGCAGATCATGAAGCTCATCTGCTTCCTTGCGGAGGATATCCGCAAAGATCCTCGCATCCGCGAAAAGCTCAACGTCGTCTACATGGAGAATTACAATGTGACGATGTCCGAAATGCTCATGCCCGCCTCCGAGATCTCCGAGCAGATCTCCCTTGCGGGGAAAGAGGCAAGCGGCACGGGGAACATGAAGTTCATGATCAACGGTGCGCTCACGATCGGAACGCTCGACGGCGCGAACGTCGAAATGGCACAGAGGGTAGGGGACGAGAACATCTTCATCTTCGGGCTCAAGGCGGATGAAGTGCGGGAGATCTGGAACCGCGGCTACAATTCGAGCTCCTACTACAATCAGGATCCCGCGATGCGCAAAGTCATCGAATCGCTCATCGTCGGCTTCAACGGCTGTTCGTTTGCGGATATCGCGAACTATCTTCTCCGCAATTCGCCCGTTGCCGATCCCTACATGTGCCTTGCCGATTTCGAATCGTACGGCCGCACGCAGGACGCCGTCTCCGCGCTCTACCGAAACGACAAGACGGCGTGGAACCGCAAGTCGCTCCACAATATCGCCGCCGCGGGGTACTTCTCCGCAGACCGTGCGATCCGCGACTATGCAACGCGCATCTGGCACCTCAAACCCATCGAAAAGTAAGTTTATCTCATGAATTTCTACTACGACCCGCTCGACGAGGCGTGTAAATCGTCTGTCGGCGCCTTTGCGCGTGAGGTCCCCGTGACCTTCCGCATATACCGTAAAAATGGCGGAGAAGCAAACTTCTCCGCCGATGTTTGCTATTTTGTTCTCTATCGGGACGGCGGGGAGCCCGAACTCTTTCCGATGAAACGGGAAGGGGAGGTTTACTCTGTCACCCTCAAATTCCATGAGACGGGGCTCTATTTTTACCACTTCACCTTCGGGGAGGGGGTGCACCTCGGCTGCGGCACCCTCCGCCGCGGCGTTCTGACCGATTCGCCCGTGAGCTGGCAGATCACCGTATTCAGTGAGGACTACCGCACGCCCGACTGGTTCAAGGGCGGTGTGATGTACCAAATTTTCCCCGACCGCTTCGCAAAGGAGGGAACGCTTCCCGCAAAGCCCTATCAGATCCTCCGCGACGACTGGGGCGGACAGCCGACTTTCCGCCCGAATGAGTTCGGGAAAGTGCTCAATAATGACTTTTTCGGCGGGAACTTAAACGGGATCCGCAAGAAACTCGGCTATCTCGAGGCGCTCGGCGTTACGGCGATCTACCTCAATCCCATCTTCGAAGCGTACTCCAATCACCGCTACGACACCGGGGACTACATGCGCATCGACGGGCTCCTCGGCACGAACGAGGACTTCACGGCGCTCTCGAAGGACGCCGCGGCGCACGGGATGAAAATTATCCTCGACGGCGTTTTCAATCATACTGGCGACGACAGCCGCTACTTCAATAAGTTCGGGCGGTACGATTCCCTCGGCGCCTATCAGTCGACTTCCTCGCCCTATTCGAGTTGGTATCGCTTCCGCCGCTTCCCCGATTCGTACGAGAGCTGGTGGGGGATCGAGACCCTCCCCGCCGTCAACGAGGCGTCGGAGAGCTATCAGGAGTTCATCTGCGGGCAAAACGGCGTCGTCAAAACGTGGCTTAGGCGCGGCGCGTCGGGCTATCGCCTCGACGTCGCCGACGAGCTCCCCGACTTCTTCCTAAAGAAAGTCCGCCAAGCGATCAAGGAAACGGACCCCGACGCGCTCGTTATCGGCGAAGTGTGGGAGGACGCGTCCAATAAAATTGCCTACAGTGAGCGCCGCACCTATTTGCAGGGCGAAGAACTCGACAGCGTGATGAACTATCCCTTGAAGGACGCGATCATCGGGTTTGTCAAGTCGGGGCGGACGCTGCAGCTGAGGGAGACGGTCGCAATGCTCCTCGACAACTATCCGAAGGAGACCCTCGACTGCCTCATGAACATCCTCGGGACGCACGACACGCCGCGCATCCTCACCGTGTTTGGCGGCAAGGAATGTTCGGACAAGGAAACGATGGCCTTGACCTTCTTGAGCGAGCCCGAAAAGCAGCTCGCAAAGGAGAAAGTGCGCATGGCGGCCCTCCTTCAATACACGCTCCCGGGCGTTCCGTGCATCTACTACGGCGACGAGATCGGCATGCAGGGCTACCTCGACCCGTTCTGCCGCGGGTGCTTCCCGTGGGACGATATGGACGAAGCTCTCCTTGCGTTCTACCGAAAACTCGGCGAAATCCGTACAAAGCGCTATCCCGAAATTTTCCAAGGCGGCGCCTACCGCGAAGTTTTCGCCGATTCCGCCTGCCTCGTCTTTGAGCGGAGAAAAGGGGAGCGGCGGCTGTACATCTATTGCAACAACTCGGCAAGCGAATACAGAATGAAGTTCGACGGAACGGCTCGCGAGCTTTTAAGCGGAAAGAGGGAAAAAGGCGTGCTCGAAATCCGTGCACACGCCTACGGGATCGTGGAGGTCGAATAGTACGTCAGACATAATATACTATGTCAGACATAGTAGCAGGGCGCAAATTTTCGCGGGCACCCGCAAAAAATGATGAAAAATCCGACGGATACAGCGAGACGCCCGACGGGCGTTCTCACAAAGACCGCCAAAAATAGCAGAAAAATTAAATCGACCGTGCACGTAAATCGTTCTAAAAAAGTGCCCGTAGAATGCGATCTCACGAAAATCGCAAATTTTTCGCGGGGAAACCTTCGGGCATTTTCTCAAAAAACGTTAAAAATTATTCGGGAAACGTACAACATTAAAAAATAAGAAAATCAAGAAAAATCGCAAAATTTGCAAAAATCGTATGATATGAGGTCGGGTCCCCCCTATTTTGACCCATAACTATTCGTAAAACTGGGCTTTTGCGAATAGTTATGAATGTGTCGCTGGCAGTTTTTCCCGTCCCCTCGTAGGGCGATGCTCTCTCACTTTTCCCAAAAAATTTGACTTTTCTCTCTCTTTGTGCTATAATCCGCTTACCATGAAACCGACGGCGAACTACTATCAGGAACGAAATTTGAAAAATCTCGACCGCATCGACGCCCTTCTCGAGGAGCTCCCCTGCTTCTGCGAGGATTTTTTCCGCGGCGTCGAGACGCGGACAAGTCCCCTCACCCGCCTCAATTATTGCTACGACCTTCGCATCTTCTTCGATTTCCTCTCCAAGCGGAAATTCCACGGAAAAGTTTCCCCGCGCGAGCTCACCCTCGAGCACATGGAACAGGTCACGGATACCGACATCGAGATCTTCCTCTCCTATCTCTCCAATTACCGCTACGGCGAAAAAGTCCTCTCCTGCGACGAACGTGCCAAGGCGCGGAAACTTTCGACGGTGCGTTCCCTCTTCAAATTCTTCTTCAATAAGGGCCTCATCGGCGTCAATAATACCGCCAAGGTCCCCACGCCCAAGCTCCACGAAAAGGAAATTATTCGCCTCGAGGGCGACGAGATCGCCGCCCTTCTCGACACCGCGGAGATGGGCAGCGGCATCACCCACCACATGGAAGGCTATCACGAACGCACCAAAGTCCGCGATCTTGCCATCCTTACCCTCCTGCTCGGTACGGGGATCCGTATTTCCGAACTCGTCGGGCTCAACAACGAGAACATCGATTTCAAGACGAATTCCTTCGTCGTGACGAGAAAAGGCGGCAACAAGGCCATTTTGTACTTCTCCGACGAGGTCGCCGCGGCCGTCGACGCATATATGGAACAGAAGAAAGGCGATCCGAAGGTCTCTTCGGACGAACCCGCCCTCTTCCTCTCCATGCAATACCGCAGGATCACCGTGCGCGCCGTCGAAAATCTCGTCAAAAAGTATGCGCAGCTCTCGACGCCGCTCAAAAAGATCACGCCGCACAAGCTCCGTTCGACGTACGGCACCGCCCTCTACCGTGAGACGGGCGACATCTATATCGTCGCAGACGTCCTCGGCCACAAGGACGTCAACACCACCCGCAAGCACTACGCCGCCATCACCGAGGACAAGCGCCGCGCCGTCGCGGGGAAAGTAAAGTTGCACCCGGAGGACGAGGAATGACGGAGGGAAAGGAAGCCGTTTACGTCGTTCAGCCCGTGTTCGGAAGCGAAGCGGAGGTCCTGCACGACGAGACCGTCTCTCTCATCGAGAGCGCGGGCGCGGTCTATTCGGGGACCATCTTTCAGCGCATCCGCGAGGTCAATCCCTCTACGTTCATCGGCGAAGGCAAGCTCGAAGAGCTCAAAGAGCGGCTCTCTGGCCTCGAAGTCACCGTCCTCTTCAACGGTGAGCTCTCCCCTTCCCAGACGCAGAACCTCTCCGCGGCGCTCGACGGCCGCAAGGTCATCGACCGCACCACCCTCATCCTCGACATTTTCGCCCTCCGCGCGACGACTGCCGAGGGCAAATTGCAAGTTGAACTCGCCCAGCTCAAATATCTCTATCCCCGTCTCCGCGGCAAGGGCAGCGCCCTTTCGCGGCTCGGAGGCGGGATCGGGACGCGCGGCCCCGGGGAGACCCGCCTCGAGACCGACCGCCGTCATATCCGCCGCAGGATCGACGCGCTCGAGGAAAAACTCCGCGAAACGGAGGCGCGGTGCACCCTTCAGGTCGCCCGCAGGCGCAAAAACCGCGTAAAGACGGTTGCCCTCGTCGGCTATACGAATACGGGAAAGTCCACTCTCTTGAATGCAATGACGGGCGCGGACGTTTTTGTGAAGGACGCCCTCTTTGCCACCCTCGACCCTACCGCCCGCGCCTTCGAGATCGACGGCGTCCCCTTTCTCATGGTCGATACCGTCGGCTTCTTGCGGGAACTCCCGCACGGGCTCATCGAGGCGTTCAAGTCCACCCTCGAAGCGGCGAAATACTGCGACTTGGCGCTCATCGTTTGCGACGCCTCCTCGGATTTCGAAATGCAGCAAAAGACGACGCTCGATACGCTCGAAGGCCTCGGCTGTACCGCTCCGCACCTTCTTGTCATGAATAAGTGCGACCTCGGGACTTCCCGCCTTCCGCGGGACTGCGTTTGCATCTCCGCCAAGACGGGCTATGGGCTCGACGAGCTCAAACGGCGCATCTTCGAGGCGCTCAAGGAGAACTTCGTCCGCGCCGAGCTCTTTATTCCCTATTTGAATATGGCGGAATACGGTGCCCTCCGTCCCCTCCTTACCGAACGGGCCGTTCAATTCGAGGAGGACGGAGAGACGGTCGACGCGATCATTCCCGCCGTCTATGCGCATAAGCTCAAACCGTTCATAAAAAAGTAAAAGTCCGCCTTCGGGCGGACTTTCAGCGCTTTTTTGTGAGTTCCTTGGCGCGGGGATCGTTCGGGTCGAGGATGACGTCGTCGATCTTGATGGAAACGACGTCGGGAAGGTTGAGGCACTTCCCGCAATTGTCGCAAATTTTGGAGGGATCGAGGTCGCAGACCTCGCATTCCATACAGCCGTCGCATTCCTTCGTCTCGTCGAGGACGCACATCTTGGTTTCCATACCCCTATTATACCCCCTTCCTTCGCAAATTGCAAGAAAATTTTTTTGGTTTTTTTCGAAAATCATAGAACAAATGTTTGCAAAAATTGCCAAAAGATGCTATAATGATTTTCGGAGGCAGGAAATGATCGACCGCAACAAACTCATGGACGTACTCGACTACATCCGCCGATATATGGAGGACAACGGCTTCCCTCCCACCGTACGCGACATGTGCCGCGACCTCGGGATCAAATCGACGGCGACCGCCTACGACTACATCAACCGCTTAAAGCAGCTCGGCTATCTCGACAAGGCGGAAAATAAGAAGCGCGCCGTCTCGGTGCGCTCGGAGGGCATGGTGAACGTTCCCCTTGTCGGTACGGTCACCGCAGGCCAGCCCATTCTCGCAGTCGAAAACTTCGAAGGGTACTAT
Source organism: uncultured Clostridia bacterium (assembly GCA_947626005.1). Lineage (GTDB taxonomy): Bacteria > Bacillota > Clostridia > Christensenellales > Borkfalkiaceae > Gallimonas. Next base: position 24,042 of record CANQQM010000014.1, on the reverse strand, counting down.
CCCCTTCCCTCCTCCGAATTCCGCGGCGACGGGCTCTTCCTTCTCCGCGTCCGCGGGGAAAGTATGATCGAAGCGGGCATTCTCGACGGCGACAAGGTGGTCGTCCGCAAACAGGAGACGGCGGAAAACGGCGATATCGTCGTCGCCCTCTTCGACCCCGACGGAACGACGCAGGGCGCGACCGTCAAGCGTTTCTTCCGCCGCGACGGAAAGGTCGTCCTCCATCCCGAGAACGCCGCACTCGACGATTTCGTCCTCGACGCCGAGAGCGATGCGATGATCGTCGGCAAGGTCGTCGGGCTCATCCGCTCCATGTGAACAAAGTAAATTCGAAGGTCCCGACCGCGGTCGGGACCTTTTTCACAGATTTTTGAGGTAAAAGACCTCTTCGGGGGTGAGACGGCGGACGGCGCCGCGGTCGAGGCCCGTAAGCGTCAGCTCTCCGATGCGGATGCGCTTCAGAAAGGCGACTTCCTTTCCGACCGCCTCGAACATCTTGCGGATCTCGCGGTTCTTCCCCTCGGTGAGGACAACGTTGAGTTTCGTATATTCCTTATCCGTCTCGACGACGGTGACGCGGCACTTCTTCGTAAGTACCCCCGGTGCTATTTCGACGCCTGTGCGGAGGCGGTTGAGCTGCGTGCTCGTTACGCTCCCCGAGACGCGCACGAGGTAGGTTTTCGGGATCTCGTTTTGCGGGTTGGTGAGGCGGTAGGCAAGGTCGCCGTCGTTTGTGAGGATGAGCATCCCCTCGGTGTCGTAGTCGAGCCTCCCGACGGGGAATACCCGCCCCGCATTTTGGGGAAGGAAGTCCATCACCGTCTTGCGCTTTCTCTCCGTCTTTTCGTCCGTGACGGTGCATACGCACCCCTTCGGCTTGTTGAGAAGGTAATATTCGTATTTTACTTTGTGGGACAAGATCTTCCCGTCGAGCTCGACGACGTCCTCCGCGCCGACCTCGTCGCCCGGTTTTGCCGTTTTTCCGTTGAGCTTCACACGCCCTTCGCCGATGATCTCATCGGCGCCGCGGCGGGAAGCGACGCCTTGTTCCGCAAGAAATTTGTTGATCCGCATAGAAAGCTCCCTCCCGCAACCTCTTGGCGGGATGACCCTTCCATAATATACAAATTTTCCGAAAAAAGCAAGCTGTTTTCGAGGTAGATCGAAATTTGTCCCGCAACTTCGCCCGACTTTTCGGGAAGCGGGTCAAAGAGCTCCTTCTTAAAACTGAGACTTCGAAGTTCCTCCTTCTTTAACGGATAGGAAAAGCTGCGCTTTACTTCAAACCCTTCGTACCCCTCTTCGGCATCGAGGAGCGGATACATTTTGTAGCTTTCGAAGGCGTCGTCGAGGAGCTCTTTCGTCCTCTCGTACATTTCGGGGCAGTTGAGGACGACGCATAAAAGCGACATCCCCTCCCGCTCTGCACTCGTCACGAGGCACCGCCCCGCGGCGACGGTGAAACCCGTCTTTACGCCGATCGCGCCGTCGTACTCGAAGAGCATCTTATTCTTGTTTTTCCAGCCGCGCGGGGAATAAAATTTGCAGGAGACGATCTCGCGGAAGGTCTCGTTCTCCATCGCGTAGGCGGAGACGAGCGCCAGATCCCGTGCGGTCGTGAAATGCTTTTCGTCCGGCAGGCCGTGCGGATTCATGAAGTAACTGTTTTCCGCACCGAGCGCGGCGGCGCGCTCGGTCATGACCTGTGCGAATTTCTCCAAAGAGCCGCTGTGATGAAGGGCAAGCGTCACGGCGCAGTCGTTCCCCGAGCGGAGCATCAGCCCATAGAGAAGTTCGCGGACGGAATAGGTCTCCCCCGCGCGGAGATAGACGCTCGACCCCTCCGTTCCCTCCGCCTCTTCGGGGACGGTGAGAACTTCGTCGAGTCGGCAGTCGTCGATGATGATGATCGCCGTCAGAATTTTCGTCGTACTCGCCATCGGGAGCTTCTTTTCGGCATCCTTTTCGCGGATGAGGCGAAGGGAAGAGATCTCGACGACGCACTCCGCCTTCCCCTCCGAAGCGGCGGCCGAAATCGGCACAAGCAGGAGGGCAAGGGAGAGCGCAAGAGAGAGCTTATTCATCCTTCCCGTCGAGAAGCTTTCCGAGGAGCTCCCCCGCCTTTTCGATGACGCCGTCTATAGGGTCGTCGGTAATTTTGACGACGCGGCAGCTCACGCCGTCGTCGATGAGAAAGCCCGCCGGTTTGATGTTCACGACCGTTCCCGCGCCGCCCGCAAACGGAAAGCTCTCGTCGTCTTTGACGGCCTTGACTTCGCCGTACTCTCCCCCTCCCGAAAGGTAGCCCATCGTGACCTTCGTAAACGGGATGATCTGTGCGCCGCTTGCCGAGATGACGGGCTTCCCGATGACCGTATTCACGTCGATGAGCCCCGTCAGCTGCTCCGCTGTTTTTTCCATGATGCCGTCGATCTTTTTTTGCTTATCCAATTGATGATTGCCTCCAATATTTTTTTCGAAAATGCGACCGCAAGGATGAGCCCGTTGAACACGGTCACCGTGCGGACAGAAAGTTTTAAGCAGGGCTCCTCCGTAAGGACCGTGCTGCTTTTGAGGACGAGAAAGGGATGCTTCGTGTTCAGGACGGAAAAGGCCGCCGCGCTTGCGGCCTTCAGGCCTCCCGCAAGGAGCGCCCCGTACGGGCTCTCGGAGCCGCCCGTCTCGAGCACCTGTCGGAAGCGGTAGAGCTGAAATCCCTTCGTGACCTCGAATTTCTTGCGCGTATCCGCCATTTTATCGTAGCGGATGAGGACGGCGAATTTCTTCGTGAAATGCACGGCGACGCCGTCTTTTTTGAGCTCCGCATACCCGCCGAGGAGGCGGAGCCCGAAAATTCCGAGGGAAAACCATGCTTTATTCTCCCGAACGTCGAGGTACGAATCGGCATTGACGAAGATCGGGAAGAGAAAAAGGAGGGTCCCGAAAAACACCGAATACACGAAAAATTCGCCCATAACCGTAATATGGGCGAATGCTTTGAAATTATTTACGAACTTTCCCCCAAAGGGAAAATTTCAGGAAATTTTGACGATATCCTCGTCGTCGAGCCCGCGGAGGAAATCGGGGATCTCGTAGCCGCCTTCGACGACCTCTTCCTGTTTTTCGCGCTTGCGCTCGGGCGCCTTGCGCTCCGTGTCCTGCCCCTCGGCTTCTTCCCCTTTCTCCTCGGGAACGTATTCCTCCCGCGCATAGAGGTAGCTGTCGGACTCCTCGAGAGGACGGGTGATCGCCGCCATGAGGGTGTCGTAGTCGGGAAGTTCGTCGAGCGAAGAGAGCTTGAAGCGCTTCAAAAACTCGTCCGTCGTCGCATAGAGGATGGGACGGCCGATGGCGTCCTTTCTGCCGCAAGGATAGATGAGGTTGAGTTCGACGAGCATGCGGACGGCGTAGTCGCTGTTGCAGCCGCGGAGAACTTCGATCTCGGTGCGGGTGATGGGCTGTTTGTAGGCGACGATCGCCGCGCATTCGAGAATGGTCCGCGTGAGTTCGCGCTCGCGGATGGGGTTGAGCACCGTCGCGACCCCCTCCTTATAGGCGGGATTGGAGGCAAACTGCGCCTTTTTATTAAATTCGAGGAGCTGGATCCCGCTGTCCGCGCCGTATTTTTCCTTGATGGAGGAGAGCGCACGCTTGACCTCTCCCTCCGTGACGCCGAGCTTTTCCGCGATGTCCGAAAGGGCAACGCTCTTGCCTGCCGCAAACAGGATCGCCTCTATGATATTCGCAAGATTTTCCACGGTTTCTCCTTAATATTCGTCGATCCGACCCATTTCGCCCTGCGGCGCGTCGGGATTGTTTGAAATGTAGATCTGCCCGAACGATTCGTCCTGACGGATGCAGAGGTATTGAAGTTTCAGAAGTTCCAAAAGCGCCTGAAAGGTCGTGATGATCTCCGAGCGGGTGAAGTCGTTCGTAAAGAGCTGTTCGAAGCGGACTTCGGGCTCCTCCTCGAGACTTTCGAGGATGAAAGTGATTTTCTGCTCGACGGTGTATTCGTCGCGCGGGATCTCACGGACTTCCTCCTTGTCGAGCGCGCTTTCCCGCTTGAGCATGAGCTTGGAAAAGGCAAGGAGCATGCCGTCGACGGTGAGGTTGTCGAGGGAGAACACCGTCCGCGTCTCACCGACCGTCTTGTCGGGCTCTTTGAAGTAGTAGCCGACCGTCTCGAGCTCCTTGAGTTTGGCGATCTCCTCCTTTATGAGGCGGAATTCCTCGTGCGCACGGAGCTGGCGGATGAGTTCCTGCTTGTCCTCCTCGTACTCTGCCTCGATCTCGGGATCGTTCTCGACGTTCGGGACAAGCGCCTGCGCCTTGATCTTGATGATCGTCGCCGCGATGTTGAGGTAGTCGGAGACCTTGTCGACGTCGATATACGGAAGGCCTTTCAGATAGTCGAGGAACTGCTCGGTGACCTGTGAGACGAAGATCTCCTCGATCGCGATCTCCTCCTTATTGATGAGGTAGAGAAGGAGGTCGAGCGGGCCCTCGAAGTTGTTGAGGACGGTCGTATAGTCGACGACCGATTCGAATTTATCGCGGTTTACCATAGTAGCAGCCCCCAAAGCTCGGAGACGGGCGTTCCGAAGATCCAGCCCCAAAAGGCAAGAATGGGAAAGCCGACATATTTGGTCGCAAATTGCATGATCCAGCCGAGGATATCGAACCACTCCATCTGATAGACGCCGAGGTCGACGAAAATTCCGCAGATAAAGCTCTCGAGGATGAGGCCGAGGAGGATCCATCTGCCGTTTGCCTGAAGGAAGCGGAACACGGGGCCGCGCTTCCTGTTCACCGCCTCCACGATACGGAAGCCGTCGAGCGGCTCGAGCGGGAGAAGGTTAAAGACGCAGAAGCTCAGGCTGTACGAATACAGAAGGAGCACGAAGAGAAAGAGCATCTCGAAGAACACATTGGAGAGATTCAGATAGTTCGCGATGAGAAGGACAAACGGATAGAAGAGAAAGGCGCAGAGAAAGTTCACGATGACCCCCGCGCTCGCCGTGAGCCCGAGACCTCTCCGATAGTGTTTGAAGTTGTAGGGATTGATGGGAACGGGCTTCGCCCAGCCGAAACCGACGAGCGTAAAGCAAATAAGTCCCATGAGGTCGAAATGACGCATGGGATTGAGCGATAATCTTCCGTTCCACTTGGGGGTGGGGTCGCCGCATCGGTACGCAACGAAGGCGTGTGCGAACTCGTGGACGGTGAGAACGACGAGGACGGCGAGAAAGCTCGGAAGAAGCTCGATGAGCCGTTCGAACATACTCTCTAACATACTTACAACATTATAATAGAATTGTGGAAAAAAGGCAAGAAAAAAGCGGACATTTTGGGAAATTTCCGCTTTTCACACTTGTTTTCAGCAATTTTTGAGGGATTCGGGAAGGACGTCGTTCCGAACGAGATCTTCGTAGGTCTGCGGTTTTACGATATACTCCGCTTTCCCGCCCCGAACGAGCACTGCGGGCGGGACAAAGTTTCGGTTGTAGTTGCTTGCCATCGAGTAGTTGTAGGCGCCTGTCGAAAACACGGCGACAAGATCGCCCGTTTTCGCTTTCGGAAGTTCGAAATCCACGCCGATAAGGTCGCCGCTCTCACAGCACTTTCCCGCAAGGGCGACGCGCTCTTCGCTCTCTTCGAGGGCGCGGTTTGCGAGGATCGCCGTATATTTGGAGCCGTACAGGCAGTAACGGGGATCGTCGAACATGCCGCCGTCGACGGCGACGTACTTTTTGAGCCCGGGGATCTCGCGGATCGCGCCGACGGTATAGAGCGTGACGCCCGCCTCTCCGACAATGGAGCGCCCCGGTTCGATGAGGAGGAAGGGCTCCTCCAAATTATGTTTCTTCGCGCCCCGCTTTACGGCGTCGATGAGCGCCGTGAGGTAGCTGCGGTAGCCGCTCGGCGAAACTTCCGCATCGCCCTCCGTGTACCAGATGCCGAATCCGCCCCCGAGGTTGAGTTCCCGCGCCGTAAATCCGACTTTGTCCCGCATTTCGGCGATAAAATCGAGGCATTTCTCGGCCGCAAGGACAAAGGACTGCTTTTCGAAGATCTGCGACCCGATGTGGCAATGGAATCCCGCAAGGGAAAGATGCTTCTTTTGAAGGACGAATCTCGTCATTTCCTCGGCGGAACCGTTCGCAATGGAAAACCCGAACTTCGAATCGGGGGTCGCGGTCTGCACGAAGGCGTGCGTGTGTGCCTCGACGCCCGGGTTGATGCGGATGAGGACGCGCTGACAAATTCCCCGCCGCGCCGCCGCTTCATCGATGAGCTCGGCCTCCGAAACCGCGTCGACGACGATACAGCCGACGCCGGCAGAGAGCGCCTCTTCGATCTCATGCGGAAGTTTGTTGTTTCCGTGCATGTAAATTTTCCCGGCGGGAAAGCCCGCGGAGAGCGCCGTGTAGAGCTCGCCGCCCGAGACGACGTCGACGCCGATGCGCTCGGAATTTGCGATGGCGTACATCGCCTTGCACGAAAACGCCTTGGAGGCATAGAGCACGAGGCCGTTTCCGCCGTATTCTTCCTCGATCGTGTCGCGGTAGACGCGCATCATCGCACGGATATACGCTTCGTCAAAGACGTAGAGCGGCGTCGAAAAGCGCTGCGCAAGATCGACAGCGTCTGCGCCGCCGATCTCCAAATGACCTTTTTCGTTGATTTTGAGGGTTTCTCTCGTATGAAATTTCATACTTTTATTATAGCACGGCGGGTTTTTGCGGTCAAGAAAAAACGCGGCATAATGTGCGGTTTCCCGCTATTATGCCACGCATAGTACATCGCAAATTTGTTTTATTGCCAATTCCGCGCCGTCTCTTGCACCGCTTCCCACCAAGACATTTTCAAAGCGTCCTCCAAGGACAAAAGGTCGCAGCGGTCGACTTCGACGCCGCCCCGATATACCGACGCGCTTCCGACCTTCTCCCCTTTTTTAAGGGGCGCCATCGCTTCGCCGAGCTCGAGGGAGAGTGTGTAGTCCTCCGTCTCCCCCCGCTTCACAAAGACTTTTAAGGGACGCTCGGGCGCGACTTCAACGCTTTTCCTGCTTCCTCGGACGGGGAGCTTTTCTTCAAGCGGCGCTGTATTTAGGAGGGTTTTCGTCTCGTAGCGTTCGAAGGCGTAGTCGAGCATCGCGCCGACATCCTTAAATCGCTTCTTCGAGTCGCTTGCGCCGATGACGACGGAGATGAGGCGGGTCTCCCCCTTCTTAGCGGTCGCGGCGAGGCAGAATCCCGCCTCCGAGGTAAAGCCCGTCTTGCCGCCGTCGCAGCCCGTGTAGCTCTTTATGAGCTTGTTCGTATTCGTGATGCGGGTCGTCCGACCGTCGGGATGGGCAAAGTCGCCGTAGGGAATGCGGGAGAATTCGAAATACTTTTCGTGCTTGATCATCTCCCGAAGCATGATCGCAACGTCCTTCGCCGTCGAATATTGCGGCTCCCGCGGCAGCCCCGTACAGTTGGAGAAGAGGGTGTTTTCCGCTCCGAGCTCCCGTGCGCGGCGGTTCATTCTCTCCACAAACGCCGTTTCGCTCCCCGCGATGCGCTCCGCAAGGGCGACGCTCGAATCGTTTGCCGAGGAGACGGCGACCGTCTTTATGAGCTCTTCGGCGGGATAGGAAAGGCCCTCTGCGAGGAATACCTGCGATCCCCCCATCCCCGCCGCGTTCGCGCTCACCGTGATAAGTTCGCTGTAGTCGAGCTCCCCGCTCTCCGCCGCTTCGAAGGAGAGAAGGAGCGTCATGATCTTGCACATGCTTGCGATCGGGAGCCGAACGTCCTTTTCCGAGGAATAGACCTCCGTCCCCGTTTCGGCGTCGCAAAGATAGGCCGCCTTGCAATCGGGAGCGGGTCCTTCCGAAGGTGCGGCGCCGACGCCGAGCACCGACGCCGTGACGGCCGCGGCCGCCACAATATTTTTCCACAATGCTTTCATACCCGCAGTTTGTGCACCGAATAGATTTTTATCCCTTCACGCGACCTTCCCGATGGGATGAAAGAGCGCAACAAGAAGAAGCATCTCGAGGAGGCAAACGGCAAGGATCAAAAGAAGCAAAAGGAGAAAGTCGATACAAAGCCCCAAAACCTCCTCCTTTACAAAGCGGAAGCCGCGGGCTCTGCCGCAAGAGAGTGCGGCGGAGAGCAGAAATACCCCGTCGAGGAGAAGATGGATGGGCAGATAGAAAAAGACAGCGACGAATCCGCCCGTGACGCGGAATTCGGAGAAAAAGATGACGGTGCAGCCGCCGAAGGTGTAGGCGCGGTAGAAGAGAACGACGGGGATCGCCGCAAGGAGCGCGGGGTGCATCCCCGCAAGGAGGATAAGGAGAAGGACGGCCGCGGCCCCCGCGACCCGCTCCAGAAGGACGAGAAAGACGCTCCGCTCGGAAAAGACCACGCGGTCAAAATAGTTGGCGCAGAGCTCATAGTGATACCCGTAAAAGGGCGGGCTCGCGGCAAAACACAGCCCGAGGAGAAAGCCGATCGCAATGAGAATACTGAGTGCGATGAGCGTCTTTTTGCGCTCCGCGGCGCGGGAGAGACAGTCTTTGAGGCAAAAAAGAAGGTCCATATCCCATGATATGAACCGAAATGCCCGAAAATTCGACAAAATTCAGTTTTCGAGCATGTGCTCGATGGCGATGCCGTACCCACGGGTGGGATCGTTCAAAAAGACGTGAGTGACGGCGCCGATGAGCTTCCCATTCTGCACGATCGGACTGCCGCTCATCCCCTGCACGATGCCGCCCGTCTCGTCGAGCAGCCGTTCATCCGTCACCTTGATGACGAAATTCTTGTTCTCTCGGTTGTCCCCGTCCACCTTGACGACGCTTATTTCATACTTCTGCGGGCAGACGCCGTCGACCGTGGAATAGATGACGGCCTTGCCGATCGTCGCCTCCGAAACGGGCGCCGCCTCGACGAGTTCGCTGTGCGAGAAGTCGAATCCCTTTTCGAATTTGCCGTATAGGCCGACGCTGCACACCTTTTCCGCCTTCGCGAGGACGGTGTCGTTCATGAAGAGGCCCTTAAGCTCCCCCGCTTTTCCCCTCGTCCCCTTGCTGACGCCGATGACGCTGCAGAGGTAAACTTTCTGGTCGGAGATCGCAAGTTCGTTGCGGTTTTCGTCCGCGACGGCGTGTCCGAGCGCCCCGAAGCGAAGATCGTCCTTTGCGACGTAGGTCACCGTGCCGATCCCCGCAAGGGTGTCGCGGATGAGGACGCCGATTTTATATTTTTCGCTCTTTTTGTCTTTGACGGGCGTGAGGCGCACTTCTGCCGTTTCGCCCCCGCGGCGGAGTGTAACTTGCGTCTCCCTTCCCCCGCTCCGCTCGAAGGCGGCGTTGAGTTCTTTGATGGTCTTTACGCGGATCCCGTCGACGGCGACGATCATATCCCCGATGCGGATGCCCGCATCCTCGGCGGGACGGTGAATGCCGTCCTCTGCGGCGACCTCCGAAAGCCCGATGACTTCGGCCCCTCCCGCCGAGAGCATGAACCCCGCCGTCATGCCTCCGACGTAATATTGTTTTGTCGCCGCCTCCGCGGGAAGTGCGCCTCCCCCGGCCACGGCGATACACACCGCAAGCGCGACTGCGGCGAAGAAAAATTTCGGCTTACGCATGAAACCCTCCGTAACAAGAGTTAATTTGCGTAAGCCGACGCCGTTCTATTCGGTTTTATTCCCACACCTTAAAGGGAGTTTTTGTAAGTTGCCGCCTCTTCGAGAAGTTCCCGCGCGTGGGCGGAAACGTGTTCGCTCTTGCCGCCGATGAGCCGCGAAAGCTCCCTTATCCGCGCTTCGCCCTTTACTTCATGAATCTCGGTGAAGGTCCTTCCCTCCGCCTCCCTCTTTTCGATGAGGAATTCGCAGTCGGCAAAGGCGGCGATCTGCGCCAAGTGGGTGACGGCGATGAGCTGGACGTCTCGGGAAATTTTCACAAACTTTTCCGCGACGACCCGCGCCGTCTTTCCGCCGATCCCCGCGTCGATCTCGTCGAAGAGGTAGGTCCCGATCCCGCCCGCGGCGGAAAGCTGAGCCTTGACGGCGAGCATGAAGCGGCTCATTTCCCCGCCGCTTGCGACCTTCGAAAGCTCCTTGAGCGGTTCGCCCGCGTTGGCGGAGAAGAGGAATCGCACGCCGCCCAAGCCCTCTGCCGTCGCATGCGGGGCGTCGGCTTCGGAAAATTCGTCGAACTGCACTTCGAACTTCGCCGACGGGATATTCAGCGACCCAAGCTCTTTTACTACCCTTGACGTAAAGTCGTTTGCGGCGGCAGCTCTTGCCTCTTTGAGCTTGACGCAAGCCGCATAGATTTTGCGATCAAGCGCCGCAAGTTCCCCGCTCAGCGCGTCGAACCGCGCCTGTCCCTCCGAGAGGAAGCTATATTCCTCCTCGGCGCGGGCAAGAAATTCAAGCGCCGCCGAGACCGAACCGCCATACTTTTTCTTGAGAGAACGCACTTCGTCGAGCCGCGCTTCGACGCGTTCGAATTCCCGCTCGTCGATCTCGAGTTCGTCCGAAAGGGACTCTGCCGTCCCCGCGATGTCGGAAAGCTCCGAAGAGGCGGCCTCGAGCCTGCCGAGAAGTTCTGCATAGCTTTCCGAGAGCTCGGAAACAGAGCGTGTCTCGCGGCAAGCCGTATTGACGGCGTCGATCCCCCCTCCATCCGCTTCGAGCGCTTCCCGCACGGCGGAAAAGGCGGTTAAGATCTTCTCCGCGCTCTCGTAGCGGCGCTTCTTGGAGAGAAGTTCCTCTTCCTCCCCCTCTTTGAGCTCTGCGCGGCGGATCTCGTCGATCTGGTAAGTGAGGACGTCGAGACGGCGGTCGCGCTCCCCTTCGTCGGTGCCGAAGCGGGAGAGCTCGGAAAGGGTCTCCTTGCGCTTTGCAAGAAGAAGGGAGAGCTCTTCTTTACAGGTTTGAACGCGCTCTCCCCCGACTTCGTCGAGAAGTTTGAGCTGATTGGCTTCTTTGAGCAAAAAGAAATGCTCGCTCTGCCCGTGGATATCCACGAGGAGCGAGGTCACGCGGCGGAGCATCGAAGAAGTGACGCTGCATCCGTTGAGTTTGAGCGTCCCCTTTCCGTCAAGCCCCAAACGGCGGGAGATGACAAGCGTCTCTTCCGCGTCGATATCGAGCGCTTCGAGCGCTTCGAGGACGGCGGGCGTGTCCGCGGAGAATTCGGCACGCACCGTGCACGCGTCCGCTCCCGTTCGGATCATTCCCTTGTCTGCCTTCGCACCGAGTACGAAGTCGATCGAGTCGAGGATCACCGACTTCCCCGCGCCCGTCTCCCCCGTGAGGACGTTGAGCCCTTCGGAGAATTCGAGGTCGGCTTCGTCGATAAGCGCGACATTCCGGATCGTCAGCCGTTTGAGCATATCAGTATTTCAAAAGCGTTTCGAGTTTTGCGCAGACGCTCGAAGCGTCCGCATTTGTCTCGCAGATGACGAGAACGACGTCGTCGCCCGAAATGGTCCCGACGATCTCGCGGTATTCGAGACGGTCGATGACGACGCCCGCATTCGAGCCGTTGCCGTTGAGCGTGTGGATGACGATCAGATTGTTGACGGCACGGATGGATTCCACGCAGGTCTGAAAGAGGGAACGCATTCGGTCGGAGATCCCGCCCGAGCTCTCGCTCATCGTCGCATAGCGGAAGCGCTTCTTTGTCCCCTTCACCTTGAAGAGACGGAGTTCGCGGATGTCACGCGAGACGGTCGCCTGCGTGACCCCGAAATTGCATGCGGCAAGTTCCTCGCAGAGCTCCTCTTGCGTCTCGATCTCCTTCGTCTCGATAAGCTCGAGAATTTTTGCGTGTCTTGCATTCCTCATCATGATCATTTTCCTTCCTTATTATATATTGTAGTAAGATATTTCAGTTGAGTTTTTGGGTGAGCCGACGGAAGAATTCCCCCTTGCTCCGCGTGAGGAAGAGCGCGCTCTCCTGTGCCTTTTTGACGGTGAGAACGTCGCGGCTCCCGACGCTTCCGAGGAAGTCCCCGTCGCCGTAGGCGATGAGCGCATCGCCGTCTTTGAGCGAAAAGCGCAGCTCGCACCGATCGGGATAGGAGATGGGACGGCTCAGAAGGGAGAAGGCGCAGACGGGCGTCAGCAAGAAGGAAGCGCATTCGGGCATCAGGATACTTCCGCCCGCAGAGAGAGAGTAGGCGGTCGAACCCGTCGGCGTCGCGACGATGAGACCGTCCGCAAAGAAGTCGCAGGCGGCGCTGCCGTCGATGGTCACGGAGATCTTCTCGACGCGCGCATGGCGCTCGGGAGAGACCCCGCGCAGAAGCGCCAGCTCGTTGAGGCAGAGCGATCTTTTTCCGTTGAGCTCGATTTCGAGCATGGAGCGGCGGATGGTCTCCGCGCCTTCGTCGAGAAGGAGAGAGACTGCCTCCGCCTCCTCCCCGTGTTCGAATTCGGTGAGAAAGCCGATGCGGCCGTAATTGATCCCGACGAGGGGAACGCGGAGCGCGCTTGCCCGCTTTGCGGCATGTAAAAGGGTGCCGTCGCCGCCGAGGACGAGGAGCTTTTCCCCCTCCGCCTCCTTTGCGTCGGCAAAAATTTCGGAGCGCACTCCCGACGCTTCGAGAAGGGAGGAAATTCGCTCCGCCGCTGTTTTGTCCGCATGGCTGCGGTTGTAGACGATCCCGACTTTCATTCGAAACCTATTATATTCGCAATTTTGTATAATTGCAAGTATTTTCCGTAAATTTTCTTTATAAACTTTATATTATTTTTTGCGCGGCGGCCAGAAATTCCCCTTCGGGGAGCGGAATGCCGTCCTTTTGGAGGAAAACGACGTATTCTATATTCTTTCTCGGAAATACGGGCGCGTTGACGATCCCGCGCGGCGCAAGAGAGAGCGAAGCGGCGAAGGCGTAGAACTCTTTGAGGAGCGGAAGATGCTCCCTTCTCGGAAGGATCCCGCTCTTTCCGAGCCCCCTTCCCCCGCACTCGAATTGGGGCTTGAAGAGGACGAACGCCCTCCCGCCCGAGGGCAAAATTTCCCGCACGGCGGGAAGGACGAGCCGCAGGGAGATGAAGCTGAGGTCGGAGACGACGTCGTCAATGGAGAGAGGAAAGCTCTCCCGCGTAAGATAGCGTGCGTTGGTGCCGTCCATGACGGTCACCCGCTCGTCGGAGGAGAGAACGGGAGAGAGCTGGCTCTTCCCGACGTCCACGCAAAAGACGTGCGCGGCGCCGCGGCGAAGGAGACAGTCGGTAAATCCCCCCGTGCTTGCGCCGAGGTCGGCGACGCACTTCCCCTCCACCGATTCCCCGAAGAAGGAAAGGGCGCGTTCGAGCTTCCTTCCGCCGTTGGAGACGAAATCCTCCCCCGAAAGGAAGGTGAATTCCTCCCCTTCCTCCACTTCGTCGCTCGGGGAGAGCGGTTTGCCGCAGCGGAGGACTTCTCCGCGCCCGAGCGCCTCTTTTGCCTTGGTGCGGGAGCCGAACCTCTCCGCAAAATATTTGTCCGCGCGCATAGTTCTCCGTAAGAAAGCGCGCCCCGCGGGACGCGCCGAACCGTTCAATGATCTCTCGAACGGATAAATTCGACGAGACTTTCAAAGAACTCCCTGTCGCCGTCGACCGTATGAAGGGCCTTCGTGCACGCCTCCGCACACGCTTTCGCCCGATCCTCCGCGCCGCGCAGTCCAAAGACGTGCACGGCGGTGAGTTTTTGCTTTTCCGTCTCCGATTCGCCGTCCGTCCCGTCGAGAATGTCGTCGGTGAGCTGAAAGAGCATGCCGAGCGCTTCCCCGAAGGTGCGCATCTCCTCCTCCGCGCGTCCCGCAAGCATTGCCGCCATGACAAGGGGCGCGGCGATGAGTTTCGCCGTCTTATTGCGGTGGATGTAGGAAAGTTCCCGCTCCCCCGCTCCGTTTGCGCTGTAGAAAAGATCCGCCGACTGCCCCGCGACCATGCCCGAAGGCCCTGCGGCGCGGGCAAGTTCCTCCCCCGCGCGGCGGTATGCCTCCCCGCGGCCGACTTCACGGAGGACGATCTCGAAGGCGTAAGTCAAGAGCGCGTCGCCTGCGAGAATGGCGTTCGCCTCCCCGAACACTTTGTGATTGGACGGATTCCCGCGGCGGAAATCGTCGTCGTCCATGGCGGGAAGGTCGTCGTGAATGAGCGAATAGGTATGGATGCACTCGATGGCGACGGCAAGCGCTCCTTCCTTTTTATAGTCGGCGCCGAGAAGGTCGAGCGCCGCCGAAAAGAGCACGGGCCGAAGCCGTTTCCCCCCCGAAGAGAGCGAATAGCGCATGCTCTCCCCGAGGACGGGCGGGAAGAAGTTCATTCCGCCGCAAAAGTCGGATAGCGTCTCTTCGAAGAAGCGGCGGTAATTTTCGTACTGTTCGCGGAAGTTCATGCCCGACTCTCCGCGGCGGCGACGGTATTTTTGAGGAGCATCGCGACCGTCATCGGCCCCACCCCGCCGGGGACCGGGGTGATGAGAGAGGCCTTTTTCGAGACGGCGTCGAAGTCGACGTCGCCGCACAGTTTTCCCTCCGCGCGGTTGACGCCGACGTCGATGACGACGGCCCCCTCCTTTACCATCTCCGCCGTGACGAATTTGGGTTTTCCGACCGCCGCGACGAGAAGATCGGCCTTTGAAAGGACGGCGGGAAGCTCCCTTGTCTTGGAATGGCAGACGGTGACGGTCGCATTCGCATTGAGGAGCATGAGCGCCATCGGGCGGCCGACGATATTGCTTCTTCCGAGCACGGCGGCGCGTTTTCCCTCGATTTCAACACGGTATCGGCGCAGAAGTTCCATGACACCGAGGGGGGTGCAGGGAGCAAGTCCCCCTTCTCCCCGTGCAAGTTTTCCGAAATTTTCGGCGGAGAAGCCGTCGACGTCTTTACAGGCGGGAATACAGCGGAGCACCGCCTGAGCGTCGAGGTGGGCGGGAAGAGGCAGCTGGACGAGGACGCCGTCGACCTCCTCGCGGGAGGAGATCTCTTTGACACGCGCCTCGAGCTCGTCCTCCTCGACCGTCTCGGGAAGAGCGCAAAGATAGGAGGCGATGCCCGTCTCCGCGCACGCCTTTTGCTTGTTGCGGACGTAGACCTCCGAGGCGGGGTCGCTTCCGACGAGAACGACCGCAAGCCCGATCTTTCTCCCCGTTTTCTGTTCGAATGCCGCGGCGCGGGGCGCAAGTTCGGAGCGAACGAGGCGCGCCGTCTCCTTTCCGTCGATGAGGGTCATACGTTGATGAACCCCCCGACGACGCCGTTGACGAATTCCGCCGACTTCTCCGTGGAGAACTTCCGCGCAAGTCCCGCCGCTTCGTTTGCCGTGACGGCGGGCGGAATGTCGTCGAAATAGCCGATCTCCGCGAGTGCGAGCATCAAAATGGCCTTATCGGCGGTGTAAATGCGGTAGTCGGCGTACCGCGTGACCTTCTCCGTGATCATGGAGAGGAACTCCTCCGCGTGTTCTTCGACGACGCTTATGAGGCGCTCCGCGAACGCCTGTTCCTCTTCGTTGAGTTTCGCCTGCCGATACAGCGCCCCGCGGCCGCTCTTTGGAATGTCTCCGCCCAAAAGGCGGGCAAAGACGACTTTGAACGCCGCCTCTCTCGCATCGCTTCTCATGCTTTCTCCTTCTACGCAAAAGCTCTCCCCTTCCCGAAAAGGGAAAGGGAGCGCCGCTCAGTTTTTCTTTTCTTCCGCGTCCTCGGGTGCGGGGGCCGCTTCCTGCCCCTCCTGCGGGACGGGTGCGGGCTGCGGGAACACGACGCTCTGGACGTGCACGTCGACCTTGGCGATCTTGTATTTCGTCATCGATTCGACCATCTGCTTGATGTTCTGCTGGATGCGGTATGCGAGGTCGGGCACGCTGTAGCCGTAGTGCGCGATCACCGAGATGTCGACGAACACGCCCTCCTTTTCGAAGCAGATCTTGATGCCCTTGCCCTTCGAGGGAATGAGCTCGATGCCCTCCGTCTCCTGTAAGCTGAGGACGACGATCCCGCTCACGATGTCCGAATTATAAGTAATTTTGCCCTTTTGTCCGTTGGGATTGTACTTGATGCTTGCCATAATTTACTCCTTGTCGGAATCTATTATAGCACATATTTTAAGAATTTACTACTGTTTTTTCTTAACTTTCCGCATAAACAGGCATAATGATAATATTTCCGTTGCGGATATCGTGCTCCACCTCGAGTGCGTAGAAGATCTGCGTCACCGTTTCGGCGGTCAATTCGTCGGAATTGATGAAGATGTTGATGTTCTCCCTGTCGCCGATGACGACGGCGGCGTCGGAGAATCCGAGCGCTTTGATGATGGATTCCATCACGAGTTCGTCCTCCATGATCTCGACAAGCTCCTGCTTCCTCGCGACGGCGGCGGTGTGCTCATCCGTTCCGACGGCGTAGGCGGAAATGACGCTGTCGAGCTGGACGAACTCTTCGCTGCGCTTGGTACTGCGTTCGGAGCGGTAGGTCGTAAAGTAGTTCACCTTCACGCTGGCGTCGCCGTTGACGCTCGAGGAACGTGTCCCCGCAAGCACGAAGTTGAAGATTGCCGTGACCGCAAGCAGCAGCACGAGCGTGGACATTAGGGCGATTTTCTTGGTGTTCGACATGGTTTTATCTCCTTCTTTCATAAATTTTCGTTATTTTGCGGGATAGACGGCGATCGCACGGTCGGGAAGATCGAGTGCACGCGCCGCGACCTCCGTCACTCTGTGGCGGATGAGGATGCCGTCCTCCCCGCCGAACACGACGACGGCGCCTACGGCTTTCCCGTCCCGCTCGGTGATGACGACGGTGACGTCCTTCACTCCCTCGACGCGCTCCAAAAGCGCTTCGATCCGCGCCTCCGTCTCCGTCTGCGACTTCGCCTTCTTCGCGGAGAAGAACACTTTGTAGACCGCGATGAGGATGAGGAGCGCCGCGGCCGCGATGAGGAACATTCTCACCGTCTTATTGCGGAATAACTCCTTGATTTTTTGCATCGAGAGCGTCAAAATACGACCTCCGCCGCGCAGGAGAACTGCGCCTCGACCGCCGCTTTGATGTCGGTCACGATATATATACGCTCGTCCTCGCCGATTATTCCTTCGCCGCTGAGTTTGACGGCGACTTTTTTGCGGGGAAAGTTTGTCTCCCGCCCGCGAACGACGTCGACCTCTGCCGAAAGGCGAAACCGCTCCTCCAGAAAGGCGGAAACCTCCGCCTCGTCGGCACGTTCCAAAAGCTCCGCACAGCGGTCGAGGTAGGCGGCGTCCTCCCCGATGGGCTCGGAGGAAAAGGCCGTCGGCTCCCCCTTTATAAGGGAGAGAAAGGGCGTAAGCATCACGGAGAGGATGAGAAGGCGGGTCATCCCTTTAAGCATCCGACCCGTCCGCCCGCCCGGGGCAATGACGGCGACGACAGCGGAAAGAAGAACGGCTCCCGCGACCGTAAGAACGTACGTCTTCACAGAAACACCCCCGACGAGCAGACGAGGAGAAGAATGGTCAAAAAGTAGAGAAACCCGATGCAGAGAAGCCCCGCAAGGAAATACCCGCTGTCTGCGGCAAGGCGGGAGAGAAAGGGAGAAATTTTGCCGCCGACGGGCTCGGTCGCCGCTGCCGCGACGCGGAGAAAGAGCTGAAAGGCGACAAAGAGAAGGAGCGGCCTTAAAAGTACGCCCGCAAGGACAAAGAGCGCAAAGGAGCCGAGCGCATTCTTGATGAGAACGCTCCCCGCCGCAACAAGTTCGACCCCGCCCGACAAAAATCCGCCGACAATGGGCACGGAGCCGGAGATGAGATACTTCGCGGCGCGGAGGGAAATGCCGTCGTACTGCGCGGAGGCGATCCCCTGCACGGTGAGAAAGAAGCCGAAGAGCCCGAGAATGAGCCCGATGAGCCACTTATTCACACTCTTAAGGAGCTCCCCAAGGCGCACGGTGCGGACTTCGTCCGAAAGGCCGCCGACGAATGCGAGGACGACGACCGCGACGGAGGTCGGCAAAACAAGGGAGGTAAAGAGCTCGACGACGGCGCCGCTCATAAAGGCGACCGCGGGGCGGAATACCCCCGCGGAAACCGCCCCGCCGCTTGCCGCCATAAGCGTCAAGAGCAAGGGAAAGACGAGCTCCATCTGCTTTTGCATGCTTTGAATGGCGGAAAATCCCGCTTCGAGCACGTCGATGAGGACGGCGAGCACGACGGCGCCGACCGAAATATAGCCTATGAAGTGTATTATGTCTGTCGTAGTACTTTGCAAAAATTCATTTTTTGCGGAATTTAAGATGCCGCAGAGGATACTTACGGCAAGGATCAGGACAAATGCGGGGAGCATCGTTCTCGCCTCTTCCAAAACAAGCCCGAGCGCCGCCGAAAAGAGAGAGCTGTAGTCGAGGGCGAAGTCCCCCGTTATGACGCTTTTGAGCTTGTCTTTTACGGAAATGCCGTCGAATTCCGTGAGCGAATCGAGATAATTTTGGAGTTCCTCCGTATCGAGGGCGCCGATGAGCTCCTCGACGGCGCCGCGAAGCTCCTCTTCCGCCTTTTGCTCTTCCTCCGCGGCATACGCCCTCTCCCTTCCCTCGCGCATGAAAATGGACGGCAAGATGAGTAGGATGAGGCCGAATACCGCCGCAAGCAATGCAATTTTCTCCTTCGATTTGTTCACGGGATGAGCTCCAGAAGGTCGACGACGAGGCTTAATACGCTCTCGAGAATGGGAACGGCGAGGACGAGGATGACGACTTTTCCGCAAAATACCAGTTTGTCCGCAAGCGAATTCATTCCGAAGTCGGAAAGAAGCCCCGCGCTGAACTCGACAAGATAGCCGATGCCGATCATCTTGAGGAGGATCTTGATGAGGGCGGCGTCGATGCCCGAAAGGTCGCCGATCTTGCCGAAAATGGTGATGCTCCCCCGAAACACTTCAAAGACAAAGAGGAGCAGAATGATCCCTCCCGCGACGGTGACGGCGAAGGAGAGCTCGGGTTTGGTCTCTTTTAGAAGGAGCGCGGCGACGGCGGTGACGAAGGCGATCCCCACAAGCTGAAAGATTTCCATTTCTAATAGACGCCGAAGATCTCCCGCACGACGTCGAATAAATCGCCGATCATCGTGACGGCGATCGTGAGTACGATCACAAGCCCGACGATGGAGACGACCGTCGCGACGTCCTCGCGGTCGGATTTCTTCAGGACCTGACATACGACGGTGATGATGATCCCGATGGCAGCCAATTTGAAAATTACAGAGATATCCATTACACAATGAGAATGACGAATGCGAGCCCCGCGAGAAGCCCGAGCTTCAAATACAGACTGCCGCGCGACGCCGCTTCCTCCTCCGCCTTTTTCTTTTTTTCGTCAAGCAGCATCTTCTTTCCGCCGAAGTAGCCGCTCTGCGAGGCGGCGTCCCCCTTCCCGAGCATGGAAAAGTAGTCGGCGCACTCGGTTTTTTCCTCTTCCGAAAGGTAGCCGAAGTCAGCCTCCACCCTCTCCCGCCTGCAAAAGGCGGAGAGCAGCTTCGAAAAGTCCCCCTTGTACTCCGCGGGGCGGATGAACTCGTAAAGCGGGGTCCGCGCATAGGCAAGTTCGTTGAGGTAACGGGCGTTGAAGAGGTCGAACTGCGCATAAAACGCCCTTCTTTCTCGGAATTTTTCGGCGGCGAAGTACCCGAGCGCCACGGAGAAGGCGATGATGAGGAACGCTAAGAGAAGTTTAAGCCACATGGTTTCCGTCTTGATCGAGGATGCGATCGACATTCCCGAGCCCCTTTAGAAGGACATAGCGAAAAAAGAGTTTTTCGGGAACGTCCTCAAAGCGGGTGAGGTGCGCCGAGGCGAGGACGCAGACCCCGCTCTCGAGCGCCCGCCGCACCGCCGCATAATCCTCGGGGAGAAGTTCGTCCGTTACGATGAGGTCGGGGCGCATCGCACGGATCCCCGCCGCAAACGCCGTATGCTTTTCGGCAAAGCGGACGATATCCGCCGTTCCGCCGAGCTCTCCCGCCGACAGCTCCCCCCGCTCGTCGCTCACAAGGATGTTCAAAAGGGTCCTCTCCGAGATGAGCCGCGTGAGGTCGCGAAGGAGGGTCGTTTTCCCCTCCCCGGGCGGAGAGAGGATGGCAGTCGGGCAGATCCCGCCCGAAAAACAGCGGGAATAGACCTCCTCCGCACAGCCGCGCACTTCGTGCGGAATGCGGATGCAAAGGGATGTGACGTCTCGGACGGTGAGCACGTTCTTCCCGTCGTAGACGTAGGAACCGGCGATCCCGATGCGGACGCCCCCTTCCGCCGTCACGAATCCGCGGCGGATCTGATTTTCCACCGCGTAGACGCAATAGCCGCTTGCGGCGAACAGCGTGTCCTCGACCTCCGAAGCGGTCGGAAGAAGCGCCTCCCTTTCGCTGCCTTCGCCATGCTCTCCGAGAAAGCAAAAACTGCCGCCGAGGTTTGCGCGGAGCGGCCTTCCCGCGCGGACACGCAGCTCGTAGAGAAGGTCTAAGTTGACGTGCCGCACCGCATCGCGGAGCCGCGGCGGAAGAAATCCGAGCATCGCTATAATATATGGGACAACTCTGCGGAATATGAAAAGATCCCCCGACCGCAGTCGGGGGACCGAAAAATTGCAACTTATTCGATGACGAAGATATTGACGCTGTTGTCCTTTATGACGGTTTTGAACTCGTTGCCGCTGAAATCGATGCGGGAGTGGGTCGGCTCGATGTGGTGGGTCTTGCCCGCCTTGACGAGGATCTCGTTGATGACCGTGACGTCCTCGTGCCAGAGGGTCGTAACGGCGGCGGACTTCTTCTCTTCGAAGTTCTTAAGGGAGACCTTAAGCTCTTCGTCCTTCCCCGAGACGTTGACAACTTTGAGGTAGATCTTCCCGTCGTCACCGACCGTCGCGCTCTCAAAGATGCGCTCGTTGACCTTCCAGATGTTCTTGAAGAGCACTTCGTGCCACTCGCCGTCCTTATAGATGGACGCGCGGAAGATCTTCTTCGTGTACTCGAGGCGAAGGATGTTGCCTTCCGGGCTGTAGCCGAGGAATTTGTCCTTCCCCATCATCTCGCAGACGGTGCGCATGTAGTCGACACGCTTGTCGAAGGAGACGTCGTAGCCCTTGTGGTTCTTTCCGTATTGGCAGCTGATGGAAAAAGATGCGCTGTCCATCGTGCCCCGATCCTCGACGCCCTTGACGCCGACGCCCGCGATGAAGCTCTGTTCCCCCGAAAGACGGCGGAAGGAGATCTCCACGTCGCAGTCGCCGAAGTCCTGTGCGTCGTAGTAGAATCCGTTGAACGCTTCGCTCTCCTCGATGATGAGCTCTCCGTTCTCGATGTGCCCGCCGTAGCAGTTGGGATAGACCTTCCACCCGCCGAGGCCGTCCGAGAAGTCGTGCTCGTAGAGGGTCTTGCCCGTGGCGCGGTCGCGGACGACGATGCGGGAAACGGCGCTTGCCGTCCGATGCCCGCCGATGAGAAGTCCCCCCGCGTTGCTTTCGTCGACGGGAGCGACGTCCTTGAGCGTATATTTGCCCGTATTCGACGCAAACATCTGCTGAACGTAGTAGTTGGGCGTGAGCATGATATCCCGTGCGTTGAACCAGATCATATTCGGCGTCCAGCGGTAGTTATACGTCGAGGCGAAAAGCGGCGCATAGCAGGTCATGCGGACGACGTCGGAATTGCGTTCGCAGCCCGTGAGGAAGGCGGCCTCCGCAAGCGCGGACTTCAGATTGTTGTCCCCGTTGAGACGGCCGCGGCCGTCGGACATCGTGTGCATCGCGTATTCGCCCATGAAAACCTTGGCGCCGTCGCGATCGTAGCAGTCGTAGCGCTTCGTGTTGTCGATGAACCACTGATAGGAGTTGTAGACGTGCTCGTCGACGATCATATCGCGATACTTCTCGTTGATGATCTTCCAGCTCTCGTTGGAGTCGGAGGGACGGATGTCGACGCCGCAGGTCGTGACGACGGTGATGCCGAACTTCTTGAGAAGGTCGGTCATTCTTCCGTTATAGAGATATTGCCGCACGCCGAGAAGGCAGGAGGCAAAATTGTCGAAGTACTCGTAGCCCCAGTTTTCGTTGCCGATCCCGATATAATGGAGGTCGAAGGGTGCGGGGTGCCCCATATCCGAACGGACTTTCGCCCAATACGCTTCGTTGCGGTCGGTGGAGGCGATGTCGCCCTTTGCGAAGTAGATGAGGTGTGCGACGTTGTCGATGACCTCTTTCTGGAACTTCTCCGTACCCGGCATGATGCGCTGATAGCCCGTCTTGCGCTGTTCCCCCATGCGGATCTGGCAGAGGAGCCCGCAGTGGAGTACGGGAAGCGGCGTCGCGCCGATGTCCTCGCAGAGCGCAAAATACTCATAGAATCCGATCCCGTACGACTGCATGTACTGCCAGACGTTGGGGATCTGCTTGCGCTGTTCGAGCGGCCCGACGGTGTTCCGCCACTTGTATTGATACTCGAAGTCGACGTCCCCCTCGACGACACAGCCGCCGGGGAAACGGAGGAAGGACGGATGGCAATCCTTAAGGACCTCGACGATCCTTCGGGACAGTTTTCCGTTGCGGTACTTGTCGGTATCCCCCCAAACATTGTCGGGAAGGAGCGAAACATAGTCGATGCCGACCTTGCCGTTCCCCTCGAGGATGATGCAGAGGCGCCCCATCGTATCTTTGTTGGCCTTGACGGAGGTCGAGACCTTGATCCAGTCCCCCTCCGTCCCCTCGGGAAGTTTGATCGTCCCGATCGTGGTGTGTCTGCCGTGAGCGCCCTTGATGTAGACCTTCGCGACGCCCTTGAAACCGAGACGCTTCACCCACATGGAGAAGTGGTAGGTCTCGTTGTTGTAGACGGGCATTCCGTACATGTCGTACCCGCCGTTGGTGTAGTAGCCGGGATTTTCGAGATGATAGACGCCCCCGACGTTGAGAAGGAGATAGGAAGGATTGTTTTCGTTCATTCCCCCCGTCTTTGCGATCTTCCTGGGCCCGGCGCCATAGATATCCCAGTAGAATCCCCGCGCCTTGCGTGCCTCGACACGGCTCTCGCAGTTGTAGGTGTCGTAGGTGAAGTACTCGTATTCGAACGAATTGTTGATGACCATTTCGGCGTTGAGTCCGCCGTCCGCAGCCTGGTTGATGTCCTCGAAGAAAAGACCGTAAAGATGCTCCGAAACATCGACCCCCCGTTTTTTGGCATCCAGCGTGTATTGCAGCATAAAACCCCTCTTTTCGCGTGCGCGCGCACGATAATTACCCATATTATAGCAACCCGAATTGCTTTCGTCAACTTTTTCGTAAACTATTTTACGTTTATATAAAATAATTTTTTCGGCAGAGAAATAAGGAAAGTTCCCCGCGTCTTGCGCATACTTTTTAGAGATGAAAAAGGCATGGATCGTTCTCCTCACGGGGCTAATTTCGGCCGCGGCCGCAGTCGGCGTCCTCTATTCCCGTTTCCGACGGCCGTGCAGGGAGACGGTAGAAGAGAGTTCCCTCCCGCCCGCGCTCGTCTATGCGGTCATGAAGGCGGAGAGCGGATTCGACCAAAATGCCGTAAGCGCCGCGGGAGCCGTGGGCCTCATGCAGCTGCTTCCGAGCACTGCGATGTTTGTCGCAGAGCGCAGCGGGGTGGCGTTCGCACCCGAAAAACTCTTTGAGGCGGAGTATAACGTGAAGCTCGGGTGTCTCTATCTCGAATATCTTTTGGAACGGTTCCCGAAGGAAGGTACGGCGATCGCCGCTTACAACGCGGGAGAGGGAACGGTCGACGATTGGCTCAGAGCCCCCTCATTTTCGGAGGATGGGGAAACGCTCGGGCGGATCCCCTATCCCGAGACGGAGGACTACGTAAAAAAAGTCGTGAAATTTCGCAAAATCTATGAAATTTTGTACTGAATCCGATTGACTTTTCCTTCCGAATGCGCTACAATAAATAAGCTGTCAAACGAAATGCGGTCGTGGCGGAATTGGCAGACGCGCAAGACTAAGGATCTTGTGGGATGACCGTGCAGGTTCAACTCCTGTC
>CANQQM010000013.1 GCA_947626005.1 uncultured Clostridia bacterium | reverse complement strand
TAACAGGAGGACGGTATGCAAATTCTCGTAACGGGCGGGGCGGGCTTCATCGGTTCGCACACCGCGGTGGAACTTCTTCGGGCGGGGCACGAGGTCGTCATCGTCGACAACCTTTCCAATGCCGACAGAGAGGCCGTTCGTCGGGTGCAGGAGATCACGGGCAAGAAGGTCGCCTTCTATAAGTGCGACGTGCGTGACCGCGAGACGCTCGACTGCGTGTTCAAAGTCCATCCCATCGACTGGGTCATCCACTTTGCGGGGCTCAAGGCGGTGGGGGAGAGCGTGAAAAAGCCCATCGAATATTACGACAACAATCTTGTCTCCACCCTTGTGCTTGTCGAGACAATGGCGCGGTACGGTGTCAAAAAAATCGTCTTTTCCTCCTCCGCGACCGTCTACGGCGACCCGCAGGAGCTTCCCTTAAGGGAGACGACGCCGCTCTCTCCCACGACCAACCCCTACGGCACTTCCAAGGCGATGCAGGAGCGCATTTTTAAGGACCTCTGCGCCGCCGATAAGGAGTGGACGGCGGTGCTCCTTCGCTATTTCAACCCCGTCGGGGCGCATGAAAGCGGGCTCATCGGGGAGGACCCGAAGGGGATCCCCAATAACCTCATGCCCTATGTGGCGCAGGTCGCAAGCGGGAAGCTGAAAGAGATTGGCGTGTTCGGCAACGACTATCCCACCCCCGACGGTACGGGAGTAAGGGACTATATCCACGTCGTAGACCTCGCACGGGGGCACGTCGCGGCCATCCGCGGCGTCAAAGAGACGGGCGTCCATATCTATAATTTGGGGACGGGCAACGGCTACAGCGTGCTCGACATGATCCACGCCTTCGAAAAGGCGTGCGGAAAAGAGCTTCCGTACTCTATAAAGCCGAGGCGTGCGGGCGACATTGCCTCTTGCTATGCTTCGAGCGAGAAGGCGGAAAGGGAGCTCGGTTGGAAGGCAGAGTACGACCTCGAAAAGATGTGCCGCGACCAGTGGAATTGGCAGAAAAACAATCCGAACGGGTACGGAAAACAGGAAGGTTGAGGCCTTTTCATGGGAAAATACAAACTTAAAACACAGCTCGAGATCGGGCGCGGCGAAGCGTTTTGGGGCGGGGCGGTCGCCCACGGAATCGACATGCCCTTAACGGAGGACAGCGACCGGACGTTCGACAGTCGGATGCAAAATACGACGAACCCCGTAAACGGCATTTTTTGCAGCACATCCGGGCGCTATTTTCTCCTCGAAGGGGATTTTCGGATCGGCGTGAAGGCGGGAAATATCACCCTCGAGACGGACGTCCCGCCCGTTGTCGGAAGGGCGGGGAACACCCTGAAGGAGGCCTATCTTGCCGCCGCCGCAACGTTCGGGCAGGACGGCGTCTCCGTCCCCCGCGAACTCCTGACCCATCCCCAGTATTGCACATGGACGGAGATGCTGACGGATATCACGGAGGAGAAGGTCCTCGACTATGCCCGCTCCGTCTCAAAGAGCGGCATGCCCTACGGTGTCCTCATTCTCGACGACGGTTGGATGAAGGGGTACGGGGAGTGGGAATTTGCGGAGGGAAAATTCTCCGATCCGAAGGGGATGGTGTGCGAATTGCACAAAATGGGCTTCAAGGTACAGCTTTGGCTCGTTCCCTTCGTGGCGAAAAACTCCCGCGACTATAAAACGCTTGCGGAAAACGGTGCGCTTGTCCGCTGCGCAGACGGCACGGTCGCCGAGCGGGAATGGTGGAACGGCACCGACCCCGTTCTCGACATGACGAGCGCCTTCGCACGCGATTGGCTGAAAAAGCAGCTCGATTGTCTCATGGAACGGTACGGCGTAGACGGTTTCAAATTCGACGCGGGCGATTGCCTCTACTACCGCGACGACGACCTCACCGCACGGCCGACGACGGCCAGCGGACAGAACGCCCTTTGGGCGGAATTCGCGGGGCAGTACCGCTACAGCGAACTGAGGGCGTGCTTCGGGTATGCGGGGCGGCACACGGTCATCCGCCTTTGCGACAAGCGCCGCAGTTGGGATCGGAAGGAGGGCATCGGAGCACTCGTCCCGAACATGATCAATGCGGGGCTTTGCGGCTATCCCTTTTCCTGCGCCGATATGATCGGCGGCGGCAGCATCGCCGACTTCGAGGGGGAAGGGGGAGAGGTCGACTACGAGCTCATCAGCCGCTTTGTCGAATGTGCCGCGCTCATGCCCTGTATGCAGTTTTCCTATGCCTATTGGCGGCGGAACGACGTCATAAAGGAGATGTTCCTAAAGTATGCGCGGCTGCATGCAGAGAAGCGGGAGGAACTTTCCGCCCTCATCGACGAGGCGGAGAGGACCCATGCGCCCATCTTGCGTGCACTCGAATACGAATTCCCGCACCAAGGCTTCCAAAAGGAGATCGACAGCTTTCTTCTCGGAAGCACATACCTCGTTTCGCCCGTCACGAAGAAGGGACAGACGCAAAAGACGCTCCTCCTTCCCCGCGGGACAGACTGGGTCTATGCTCCCACCGGAGAAGCTTTCCGCGGGGGCGAAGAGGTCACCGTTCCCGCACCCGTCGGAACTCTTCCCTATTTCATAAAAAAGTAAACGTTTCGGGCAAAAAAAGACGCCTGCCGAGGGCAAGCGCCTTACGATTTAAGAGATTTAAGAATGGAGAGGGGCGACCGAATCCCGCTCGACGAGCTTTGTCGGCACGACGATCCGTTTCGGCAAGGTCCGATCCCCTTGAATGCGCTGCAGAAGGGTGTTTGCGGCGATCTCTCCGATCTCCTTCTGCGGAATGGCGATGGTCGTGAGGGGCGGGCTCAAGTACTTGGCGTCCTCGATATCCGAAATGCCGATGATCGAGATCTCCTCCGGGATGGAAATATCGAGAGAGCGGATGGCGGACATCGCCGCGATCGCCATGTGGTCGCTGCTCACGAGGATGGCGGTGGGGCGGTTCTCGCGCTTCATGAGGGCAAGCGTCTTGTCGTGGCACACGCTGCGGTGCCATTCGCTGTCGAGCACCCACGCGGGGTCGACGGGAAGGTTTGCCTGCGCCATCATGCGTACATACGCCTCGTATCTTCCGATGTTCAAGGGGTCCCCGGGAAGATTTGCGCCGATGAAGGCGATCTTGCGGTGCCCTTGGCCGAGGAGGTAGCGCATCGCACGGCAGCCCGCCTCGAAGTGATCGTAGCAGATGTTGTCGATGGTGGGCTGAACGGTGTCGATGCCGACGATGTGCTTGATCTTCGAAGAGAGGAACCGCATCGTCTCCGCACTCGGGTCTCCCATGAGAAGAAGCCCTTTTGGCGGATGCGTAAACAGGGAGGCAAGCGATTCCGTATTGATAATATCGTACTGCGTGAGGACGAAATCGAAATCGTACTTTTGCCGCATGAGAAAATCCTGCGCACCGTGCAAAATGGCGGAATAGTAGCTGTCCTCCGTGTGTTCTACGGTCACGCGGGAGATACAGCCGATCGTCACCTTCGCCTGCGCCTTGCGCTTACGGTAGTTGGGATTGGGGACATAATTGAGCTCTCGAATGGCCCCGAGAACGCGTTCACGGGTCTCGGGGGTGGCGCGGTAGGTGGGATCCGCGCTCAAAATGCGCGATACGGAAGCAATGGAGACGCCCGCCTTCTCGGCAACGTCGCGTATGGTCGCCATAACTTTTCTCCGAAAAGGAATGTTTCAATCATCATAACATAAGAAGCGCACCCTGTCAACGGATTCGGTAAACAATTTATAAAACGCGGAAAAGAGCGGAAAACAGAGGACTTTGCGCAAAAGAAGGGGAAGAGCGGCATGATAAACAAAATAGTAAACAAAAAAGTTTACTATTTTTTCTCAAAACTATTGACAAACGCGGGCCGACATGGTATTCTTAGAACAAGAAAAGTTATAAATTTACAAATCATTGAGGGCAAAAGTGAAAAAATTTACCGTTGCGATCGTAGGGCTCGGCGGCAGAGGGCACCACACCTACGCGAAATATCAGAATAAGTTTCCCGAGAGGATGAAGATCGTGGCGATCGCCGATATCGACCCCGAAAAGGTGCGCTGTGTCGGGGAGGAATTCGACGTTCCCGAGAATTTCCGCTTCGACAGCGCGGAGAGCCTCCTTTCCCGCGAAAAACTTGCGGACGTCCTCATCATCGCGACGCAGGACCGTCAGCACTGCGCCCACGCCTTAAAGGCGCTTGCGCTCGGGTATGATATCCTCCTCGAAAAGCCCGTTGCGGTGACGGCGGAAGATTGCCTTGCCATCCGCGACGCGGCGCGGAAAGCGAACAGAATGGTGGCCATTTGCCATGTTTTGGAGTACACCGCGTTTTACCGCAAGATCAAAGAGATCATAAAGAGCGGCGCGATCGGCGAACCCGTTACCCTGCAGGCGATCGAGAACGTCGGCTACTGGCATCAGGCGCACAGCTTTGTGCGGGGGAACTGGCGGAACGACGAGATCGAGTCGCCCATGATCCTCCAGAAGTGCTGTCACGATTTCGATATCCTCTCCTGGCTGCTCGACAGGCGCTGCGTCTCCCTTTCGTCGTTCGGTTCGCTCAAATATTTCAAACCCGAGAATGCGCCGAAGGGCAGCGGCGAACGGTGCACGGAGTGCAAGTATTCCGAGGAATGCCCCTACAGCGCTCTCAAAATCTATTTCGACAGCGAGATCGGGTATCGGAAGGGGAATCGCGGTTGGCCGTGCGACGTCCTCGCGGAAAACCCCACGGAGGAGACCCTTCTGGAGGCGATAAAGACGGGGCCGTACGGCAGATGCGTTTTCCGCTGCGACAACAACGTCGTCGACCATCAGGTCGTCAACATGCAGATGGAGGACGATATCACCGTCTCCTTCACGATGACGGGATTTACGGCGCAAAACTATCGGCACCTCAAGGTCATGGGGACGCTCGGAGAGATCGTCGCCGACCAAGGAAAGAATCTTGTGACCGTCACCCCCTTCGGCGGGGAGAGCACGGTCTACGATATTACGAAGCTCACCGACGACCTGTCGGGACACGGCGGCGGAGACAACCGCATGATGTCGGAAATGTTCGATGCGCTCGAAAAGAACGCGGGCGTCTCGTCCTCCGTCGAGAATGCAATCGCCTCGCATCTCGTCGCCTTTGCGGCGGAGAGATCGAGAAAACTCGGCGGCGAAAGGATCTTCATGCGCGACTTCGAGCGCGAATAGCGCATTCGAAAAAATTGAATTTTGAAACGGGGGTACCCCCGTTTCCGCATTCACTTCGTAAATGCGGAAACAAAAACAACTAATAGGAAAGAAATAAATCCGAAAACGGAGGTTTGATATGAAGAAAACGAAGACCCTGCTCTCACTCCTTATGGCGTCTCTCATGGGGCTGTCGCTTGCCGCTTGCGGCCCGGATAACCCCGACGGCGGGTCTACAGACGACGGCAGCGGAAGCGTGAGCATCTTTTCCCGTCCCACGGTCGAGCGTCCCGCAGAGGGCAGAAAGGATTGGAACGACGTCGATTCCTTTGTCTGCTACTACGGCTCCCTTACGGGACCTTCCGAGGAAACTCCCGTATTCGGCGGAGAACCGAGAGTCGCCTTAGAGGTCCTCAAGGAGTTCGACGTGGCGATCATCCACGGCACGCAGATCGTCGGCGTCGAGAACTCGCGGGAGATGATCCAAGAGCTCAAGGACGCGGGCACCTACGTTATTGCCTATATTTCCATCGGCGAGGACGACCGTCTTCGCACGGCCGACGGTTTGGGCGGCGGCGGGTACGCTTCCTATTATATCTATGAGAACGGCCTCCCCAAGCAAAATGGCAACTGGGGGACGTATTATGTCGACGGCGGCAATCCCATCTGGCAGGAAATGACCCTTTCCCGCGCGAAGGAGATCATGGACTACGGCGTCGACGGGCTCTTCCTCGACACCTTGGATACGGTGGACGTCGCGTACGACACGATCGGCGGGATGATCGACCTCGTGAGGAGGCTCGACGAGGAACTTCCCGAGGGTACCAAGCTCGTTCCCAACCGCGGATTTACCATCTTCCCGTATATTTCGCAGTATGTAGACGGCATCATGTTCGAATCCTTCTACACCGACTGGGACGCCGCCGCCCAAGTCTATAAGGACAGGAGCGAGGCCGACCTCGAGTGGAATGTGAACGTCGCCTGCAACGTCATCAACGCGGCGCGGCGGTACGACTACATGCCCGTGTTTGCGCTCGACTACATCAATGTGAGCGAATACGGCTATATGCCGCAGGAGGTCTACAACATCGTCTGGCAGTACGATTTCATCCCGTATTGCACCTACGACCGTCAGCTTCACATCTGCCCCAACCCGGGGATAAAGCCCACGAGCAAGCGGGGCGAACTTGCCCTTTCCATGCTCAATGAGGGCGGCGGCGAGGTGACGCTCAACGGCGACACGAGCGCGGCCAACCTCGCCTATGCGGACAACGGGCTCGTCACCGTCACCGTAGATTCCACCTTCCAAGGGTATTCGGGCGTGAAGCCGCTCAACGACGGCTTCTATGCCACCAAGGAAAATCACGACCAGCTCAATTGGGCGACGGAGGCATGGGCAAGCGAACGCAATCAGAACCGCGATCACTGGATCCAGTTCACCTTCTCCTCGCCGCAGGACATCTCCAAGGTCATCGTCTATTGGGCGGTGGACAGCGGGACGCTCTACTCTCCCCGTGCGGCGCGCGTCGAGGCGTGGATCAACGACGCATGGACGGAGGTCGCGACCTTCAGCTGGGAGCAGGGCTCGGACTATCTCGTTCAGCAGCAGCTCACCGAGTTCACCTTCGCAAAAGTCACGACCGACCGCATCCGCGTCGTTCAGCCGAAGGGCATGGGCGACGGCACCAGCGGGCGTCTCGACGGTCAGGAAACGACGAACTCCGGCCTCATGTGGGTCAGTGAAGTGGCGATCTACGCCTGAAGGCATCGAAAAAAGGAGGAAATGTTATGAAGAAGTTTTATTCGGCAATGAGCTCTCTGATGGCCCTGACGCTGCTTTGCGGCGCCCTTGCCGGCTGCGGATATACGGAGGAGTACGACTACGAGGCGATCGACCCCGGCACCCTTGCCGCGCCCCGTGCGGAGTACGCGACCCCCGAGGAGGATGCGGCGAAGAATGCCGCCTACCGCGCGGAGTATCCCACGCTCGACCGCTATGAAGAGCCCGTGACCATCAAGGTGGCGGCCATTCAGTACGAGCTCGAGCCCGACGTCAAGATCGGGACGACGCCCTACAACCAGACCTTCAACAAGATCGCCCTCGAGAAGCTGAACATCAAGCTCGAGTACAGCGTCGTCACGGCGAGCACGATGTACGATCAGAAGGTCAATCTTGCGATCGGCGCAAATCAGATGCCCGATATGTTCTATACGACGCAGGCGCAGATGTTCACCATGCTCCGCGATCAGAACATGCTTGCCGACCTCACCGAGGCGTACTACAAGCTGAACGACAACCTCTTGGCAAACTACAACGACTACATGCCCGAGGCCATCAAGGCGTGCATGAAGGAGGGGAAGCTCTATGCGCTTCCGCAGCAGACCAACCGCTTTGCGACGGCGCAGCGCCTCTATATCCGCAAGGACTGGCTGGAGATCGCGGGGGTCGAGGCGCCCACGACCATCGACGAGATGATCGACGTCGGGCAGGCCTTCCTCGACCACAAGGAGGAGATCGCCGCGGCGACGGGCATTTCCGCCGCGAACGTCATTCCGCTCTCCCTTCATAAGGACCTCACCTTCTCCGATTCTTACGGCGCGAAGGGGATGTTCAACGCCCACGGCGCACAGCTCGGCGGATACTTCATGGGGGAGGACGGCAAGCTCTATTCCTCCAACACTTCCCCCGAGGCACAGGCGGCGGTGGAGACCATGCGCACCATGTACGAAAGGGGTATTCTCGACAGGGAATTCCTCTCCAACACCTCCGCAAGCGTGCAGAGCTACGTTTCGGCGGGCTTCGTCGGCATGGTGTTCGGCGAATGGTGGCTCCCCAAGGATTCCCTCGAAAAGGCCGTGACGTCGAACTCCGTGAACGGCGCCGACTGGGTATGGGTCGACCTTCCCTCCTATAACGGGCAGGAGCGCCGGCCCATCGTCGACAGGCTTCTGATCTCGGGGTACAACCTTGTCTCCGCGAATTGCAAGCACCCCGAAGCGGTCGCGAAACTTTGCAACCTCTTCTACGATATCTATTACAGCGACGACGCACAGGAGCGCTACGGAACGGACGTTCTGCCCTCCAACGGGTTCTACTATCAGTTTGTCCCCATGAAGATCTGGGACGGCATGGATTCCTCCGTCGAATACCGCCGTGTGCAGAAGGCGTTCAACGAGCTCTACGACAACGGGCTCAACAGCCGCGACATGTTCAAGAGCGGCCTCTACGAGGACCTTACGAACGCACAGATCGAGAGCAGTGAGGCGGCGGGGGAGAAGATCTACCGCATCGCCGCAAACGATTCGGGGAACGGCTACTTCTGCATCCGCCGCGACGTCATCGCGCAGATCAACGGGAACGAAAAACTCAAAGCGGCGTTCAACTCGATGCGCAACCGCGAAAAACTCCTTCACTTTGCCGACGGCTATCCCTATTTCGTCGCATATAAACAGAAGATCGCGACGAAGGATATGACGAAGGAAGAAAAGAAGGGGTGGGGCATCTATCATGAGATGATCGACGAAAACGGGAGCTACGCCTACGTCGTTGCCCTATCCGAGGGAGAGAAGCCCGCAAAGTACAACGAATTTTACGGCACGGCGCTCTCGGCGATGACCGACTACGGCGAATACATCACGACGCAGACAAGCACCTATTTCACGAAGATGATCTCGGGCGAGAGCGCGATGTCCTCCTTCAACGATTTCGTAAAAGACGTCGACAGAAACGGCGGAGAGACGATCATCGGTCAGGTCAACGCATGGTATAAAGCCGTACACGCCTTCGACGAATGACGCTCCCAAATCACGCGAGGAGGTATTTATGGAAGAAATCATCATAAGCCCCGAAACGGAAGAGACCGCGGGAAACGCCGAAACGGAAGAGGTCGTCGAAAACGCCGAAACGGAGGAAACGGCTCCTCTTCTCGAAGAACGTCCCGAGGGGCAGAGCCCCAAGCGCAAAAAGGCCAATTTCAAAGAACAGCTCGTTTTGCACTCCATGCTTCTCCCCGGGGTCGTTCTGGTCGTCATCTTTATGATCGTCCCGATGATCGGCCTCGTGATGGCATTCGAAAAATATAACGTCGTACAGGGGTTCTTCGGATCGCCGTGGGTCGGGTTCAGGCATTTCAGCAACCTCTTCAACCGTCCCGACTTCTGGCAGGCGACGCGCAACACCTTCATCATCGCCTTCTGGAAGATCGTGTTCACCTCGACGCTCTCCATCCTGCTTGCGCTCCTCATCAACGAGATCAACTTGCATCTCATCAAAAAGACGGTGCAGACGGTGCTCTTCTTGCCCTACTTCCTGTCTTGGGCGCTGCTCGGGAACATCATGGTCGACCTCTTCTCCTATTCGGGCGCGATCAACTACTTCTTGGAGATGCTCGGGATCGATCCCGTGTACTTCATCACCTCCAACCGTTGGTTCCGCATCATCATCGTCGGGACGGACGTCTGGAAGACGATCGGCTATCAGATCGTCGTGTTCCTTGCGGCGATCACCAACATCGACCCCGCCCTCTATGAGGCGGCGAAGATCGACGGGGCGAATCACACCCAGCTCGTGCTCCACATCACCCTCCCCGGGATCATGAGCATGGTCGTTCTCATGAGCATCCTCAACATCGGGAACATCATGAACGCCGGGTTCGATCAGATCCTCGTCATGTACAACCCTTCGGTCTACGAGACGGGCGACATCCTCGACACGATGGCATACCGCATCGGTCTTTTGCAGGTCGGGCAGTATTCCGTCGGTACCGCGATCGGCTTCTTCAAGTCGGTCATCAGCGCCGCGTTCTTCTCGGTCAGCTACTTCATCGCCTACAAGACGAAAGGCTACAAAATTTTCTGAGGAGGGGGACATGGAAAACGCAACCGTAAAAAATCGACCGATGCGGATGAAGATCTCCGGCCCGCGCCGTGCCTTCCTCATTCTCAACACGACCTTCCTCATCCTGTTTGCGCTCTTGTGCCTTGCGCCCTTTTTGAACCTTCTCGCCACCAGTCTTTCGAGCGACGAAGCGGTCAACGCGGGCAAGGTGGGGCTTATCCCCGTCGGATTCACGGCGAATGCCTATAAGGTGCTTGTCACGAAGATCGCATTCTTCCGCGCCTTCGGGATGAGCGTTCTGCGCGTCGTCCTCGGGACGGCGGTCTCGGTGGGGGTCATAACGCTCGGAGCGTACCCGCTCTCGAAGGGGAACGACGCCTTCCGCGGCAGAATGTTCTATACCGTCCTCTTCATCATCACGATGTTCTTCTCTGGCGGGCTTGTCCCGACGTACATCGTCATCACCAAACTCGGGCTCAGCGACAACATCCTTGCGCTCATTCTCCCGACGGCGATGAACGCATGGAACATGGTGCTTCTCATCAACTTCTTCCGTCAGATCCCCAAGGACCTCACCGAGGCGGCAACGCTCGACGGAGCGGGGCACTACCGCATTCTCTTCCAGATCGTGCTTCCCGTCTCTCTTCCCGCCCTTGCAACGGTCATCCTCTTTACGGGGGTCCAACATTGGAACAACTGGTTCGACGGTCTCATCTACATGTCGCCCGACAACTTCCCCCTGCAGACGTACATCTACAACATGATCAACGAGGCGAATATCCTTCGCCAACAGCTTGTCACCAACCCCGGCGATGCGGCGCTTCTTGCACAGATCCCCACAAAGACGTTGGAATCCGCGCAGATCTTCATCGCGATCCTCCCCGTAATTCCCCTCTATCCGTTTGCGCAGAAGTTCTTTATAAAGGGTCTCGTGCTCGGATCGGTCAAGGAATGATCCCCGAATAAAACAAGGAGAAAAATTATGAAAGGAATGAAGAAACTCTTGGCGTTTGTCACCCTTCCCGCATTGCTCTTTGCGGCGGCCGCGTGCGACGGCACGAACGACGGCGACGGAACGGGCGGCAACAATGGCGGCGGCACGGGCGACGGCGGATATAAGGACGTGATCGAGCGCCCCGATATCGAAACGCCCGCAACGCCTCCGCAGATCGTCTATCCCGAAAAGCCCGCCTCCGCGCCCTCTTCGCCCGCGGCGGGCGCCGTTCCCGCGATCTCTTCCTATACGGCCTTCAAGGCGGACAGCACCTATAAGATCGAGGGGACTTCTCCCGTCCATATCAGCTATCAGGATGTGACCGACTTTGCATACGTCTATGCCGCGGTGGAAAACTATTCTCCCGCTTACGGCAACGTCAAGATCACGCTAAACAGCAGCGGTGCGGAGCGCTTTGCCGTTCAGGCGGTGTATTACGAGGCATACGACCTCGGCTATTCTCCCGTCACCGTGCATCTGCAGGAGCTTACGGACGGCGAGCAGTATGCGATTTTCGAGATGGGGGAATCCCTCATCACCGACAAGAACTATACCGCCGTGCAGGGGCAATCGGTCAAGGATAAGACCATTCTCGGCTTCGTTCTCTTCATCGACTCCCTTCCCTCGTATGCGCCCACGGCCGACGCTTCGGGCGCCCTCGATATCATAAACTTCGAATTCCTGCCCGACGGCGATCCCGCCCTCGAGGATCGGTACGTCAAGCCGGTCGCCGACCTTTCGGCGGCGACGGCAGACAGCGGCGTCACCCTCACAAAGGAGGAGGGGAAGATCACCGCATCGGGCAGCGGTTCCGTCTACATCCCCGTCGAGAAGTACAGCACGGACTATGCGAAGCTGCAGGTGGCGCTTCGTGGGGATGCGGGCGCCAAGGCAAGCATCGCGGTGCAGTACACCCTTCCCGGGGCGGCGAAGGCCGTCTCTTCGGCGACGCAAGTCACGCTCACGGGGAAGGACGATCCCTTCGAATACGACTACGAGAACGCAATGCCCGATTCGGACGACGACGATCTCAAGACGCAGTATATAAAGAACGGGACGGTGACGGCGGTCGTCGTCACGCCCGTGGAAGGGGAGATCGGCATCGAGGGCGTCACCTTCATCCGCACGGCGGCGGCGGGGGCCTATGTTGCGGATAACTGGGTCTCCAATTCGAGCGACATCACCATTCCGCGCGCGGCAAACGGCGGCAATGCAAAGCTCGAGATGATGTTCAACGAGAGCTGGCTGAATCTCTCCGTCGGCGTCAAGAACGGCGCGGGCGTGAAGGGGATGCAAATCAAGGTCTACGCCCCCGACGGGCTCACCCACCTCGGCATCGGCATTGTGAATAACTCCTCCGCCCACAGCGAAGGGCAGAATCCCGGCCAGTTCGTCCTCCGCGGTTCGGCGACCCTCTTCAACGGCAAAGATTCCGCCCTGTCGGGCGCGAACGGCGTCCTCACGGGGGAGAACCTCGAGGGCATCGTGGAGACGGTCTCCTACGACGAGGAGACGATGATCTACACCATCGGCTACGACTTCTCGAAGATGCACCTTACGGACAACACCAAGTTCGAGGACTATACGATAACGTCTCTCGTCTTCTACCCGCACTGTCCTTCCCCCTGCGCACAGAAAGCGCAGCACCAATACGACGGAAGCCGTAATCTCTACTTCCTGTCCATCGACCTCATCACAAAATGACACTTCATTCCTCCCCCCTCAGTCTATTCGGGCGGGCAGGGCTATTCTGCCCCCCCGAATAGGCGATAAGCGGCGGGGGAGCTCTCGGCACAAACGGCGAAACGCCGTAAAAATATGTGAAAATCAGGAGGAAATTATGAAGGGTAAGAAACTACTCATGGGCGCGCTCACGTTGGCGATGCTCGGTACGGCAACATTGGGGGGATCCCTGCTTGTTGCGCAAGCGGCGACGCCTACGGTCGGCGCGTTCTACGAAGCGTGGAGCGGCACGAAGTTTTCCATTAACGGAACTTCCGCGACCGAGGCGGAGAACAAGACGCAGATCTCCTATCAGTGGACTGCCGTCGAATACAACCGTGTGCTTGTTCATGTCACGGGGGTTTCGTCCGCTTCGACCGTTTCGGTCAAGCTGAAGCCCGACGCGGATATGGCTCTGCAGATCTGGGCATGCAATGCGGAGGGCGACTGGAATGCTGCCTACGGGAAACTTGTAGAGAACGATTCCATGACGGCAAACACCCTTTACGAAAAAACGGGCACCCTTTCGGGGCTCGGTGCGGAGACAGAGCTGTACCTCGGCTTCTATTTCGACAGCGGAACGGTCACGGACGCCGTAAAGACCGTCACCGTCGAGGAACTCACCGTCGACGGGGTCAGCTACCAAAAGACGCCCTACACCGCTCCCGTCGAAACGCCGGATGCCAAATTCGAGGAATATTCCGAGTGGACTTCGACGAACGCGACTTTCTCGGCAAATACGCTCGCACGCCTTCCCGAAACCGACCCCCAGTATGCGGATGCCGTCGATAACGGCGCGGGCATGATCTCGATCACCGATGCAAGCGCACCCGCCACGATCGAAATTCCGTTCACCGAATCCATCGCCGCTTGGCCGACCGCATGGACCTATCTCCACCTCAAACTCAAGCAGACGGGGCTCTCGGAGGTCAAAGGGCACATCGAGGAGGTCGCCGAGGCAGACGCCAACCTGTTTGTGAACAACCTTCTCGGTGAGGCGCCGAACCCTTGGAACGTGACCCGCGTAAAGTCCGGTACGGAGGGATATTTTGTGGTATCCATCAACCTCAGCACCTACTTTACCGGCCATCAGGGCGCGATCTCCAAGCTCGTATTTGTGGCGACGCCCGAAGCGGGCGCTTCCGCGGCGGAGCTCGATATCGCCGGGATGGCATTCGGCGGCGCGGCAGCTCCCGCCTTCATCAACGACCCCGGATACGTTCCCGAAGTTCACATTGGCGAATGGCTCACTTGGGCCGAGAATGCTACTTTGGAGCAGAGCGGCACGGTCGACGGCTACACGGGCGCAACCGTTTCTTACGATCCCGCAGACGCAGCGGCGACGGAGCTCCAGTTCCATGTCGCGATCACGAACTTCGATCCCGAACTTCAGCCGAAGCTCACCGTGGGCTTCTATACGGATACCGCGATCACGCTCGGCGTAGGATACGAGTGGAATCTGATGACGGGTACGGCACGCGAAAATTATGCGGCAGGCCATTATTTCGTCGACTTTGATATGACGAACGAGAAGGCAGGGGATTTCGCCCTCCGCTTTTACTTGAAGGCCCAAGCGGCGGAAGCGGCGGCGGCCGAAGACCCCGTTGAAAGCCATATCGTGGTCGATACCGTAATCTTCCACAACGGTGAAGGTCCTTCCATTCTCACGGGCGAGATCAAGGCGCCGCTTACAGATACCGTTGCCGAAGCAAAAGAGGGGAAGATCGAAGTCAAGTTCGACGCCAAGAACGGCGGCTACGACAACTACATCTCCATTCCCGTGGAGAATTGGTACTCTTTCGACCGCTATCTTCACCTCAACATCACGTTGAGCCATGCGACGGCGCTCGGCGTTTGGGGCGCGAATGCTTTCGGCGATCCCGCAACCTTGCAGATGGCGCACAAATTGCTTCCCGCAGGCACATACGACCTCTGGCTGGATGCTGACCCGTCGGGCTTTGCAAACAACGGGAAAAATAACAACATCATGCTCTACTTCGACGTCCAGAATGCGACGGAAGGGTCATTTGTAAAGACGGCTACCATCAACACGCTGGAATTCTCCCGCACGCAAGAAAAGGAATCTTCGCCCAACGGCAGCGTCGTTGCGGTCGATTATCTCAACGCCACGGCGACCTACGAAGCGACCTATGAGGTTGCGACGGACAAGAATTTCGACAACGCGTTCGCAAGCGGCTCCGCCGTCACCCCCGGGATGAAGCTGTACATCCGCAAGGCGGACGGCAGCTCGGAGACCACCGAACTCGTGCTCCCCGTCACGACGCTTACCGAGGACATGATCACCTTCTCCACGATCACCGAGAGCATCATCCGCACCGATACCTTCGCAGGCTATCAGTTCAAACTCGGCGAAGACGGTACGTGGATGGACGGCTTCGGTACATGGGGCAACCTTCAGGCGGATACCGAATATACGCTCTATGTCCGCATCAAGGCTTCGGAGACCGCCTTCGCTTCCGAAACGATCTCCTTCAAGGTCAGAACGAAGAGCGCCTCGACCTCCGGCGGCACCACCCCCGGGGGCACGACGCCCGGCGGCACCGCCCCCGGCGAAACGACCCCCGGCGGCGACGAGCCCGGTGCCTCGGACAACGGGAAGAATAAGCGCGGCCTTGCGATCGGTCTGTCGGTCGGCGGCGCGGCAGTCGTTCTTATTGCCTGCGCAGCGGTCATCGTGATCGTCCGTAAGAAAAAGAAGAACCAATAAAGGACAGAAAGGGGAGGGAGAGCGATTTCCCTCCCCCCTTTTTCAAAGAGATGAACTGCGAAGAATTTATGCACGAGATAGGCCTCCCCGAACGCCATATCTCCGTTGTCAAACAAATTTCTCTCTCCGAAGAAGAGGTGCGCGCTCTTCCCGCTTCCCCCTTGTCGGAGGCCGACTACGCGGGGGACCGCCCCGACAGGGTGCTTGCCCTCTTCGTGCATTTCCTTGCGGAGAGCGAACCCAAATTCCTTGCCCGCGGACTATGCCGAGAGGAGTGGCTCGCTACCGTGCACGATGTGACGATTTGGACGAAGCACCTCCTTCTTGAGAGGGGAGAGATCGGACTTCGCGAAACCGCATGGCTCTCTCATCTTGTCCGCGCGGAGATTTTTCGCCTCGGGAGATTGCAGTTCGTGCCCCGCCTGTCCGAGGAAGAGGTCGCGTTCGGCGGCCGCATTTTCCCCGCGGGGACCATGTACTGCGAAGTGCATATTCCCGCAGAGGGCAAGCTCGAAGCGGCGGATGCGGATGCCTCCTTTGCCCGTGCGAAGGAGCTCTTCTCGCCCCGCTTTTTCAGCTGCGATTCGTGGCTGCTCTCTCCGAAGCTCAAAAAGTTCCTCGACGGCGGCAATATCCTTGCGTTTGCGTCGCGGTTTACCGTCGTAAAGACCGACGCCAACGATCGGAGCGCCGAGCGGTACATTTTCGGAAAAATCGGGGACCCGAAGGAATACGTTGCCGAAAATGCCTTTTCGATGCGCGTCAAAGAGGCGGCATGCTTAGGTGACTGTCTCGGCAGCGCCCTCGGCTATCTTCTCGCATAGCGTTTCGCTTCGCTTTACGCACTTGGCTTATCCGCGCAGCACATCCTTTCGTCCCTCTTGGGGGCAGGGGCATCTATTCAATGCGCCGACGATCGAAACAAGCTCTTTCGTTCTAATTTCCCCCGATTCGACATAGGAATAAATATCCTGTCGAAAAAAGGGGGATTTTTCATGTGGAGAGAGATCGAGGAGCGGGTGCGTCGGTGCGGAGAGTATGTGGCGGAGACGGGCTGCACGGTGCGAGCCTGCGCGGAGGTCTTCGGCATCGGCAAATCCACCGTGCATAAAGATCTTACGGAACGGCTGCCCGCGATCGATCCCGCGCTCTCGGTGCGGGTGCGGGCGGTCCTCGAAAAAAATCTCAGCGAACGCCATCTCCGCGGCGGAGATGCGACCCGCCGCAAATACGAGAAGCGGCGGCGTTTCTAAACACCGTATAGGGATTAAATCGGAAAATCTGCGTGAGGTCGGTGGGGGAATCGACCCGCCGCCGTTATTCGAACTATCCCGCCGCAAATACGAGAAGCGGCGCCGCTTATAAACACCGTATAGGGATTAAATCGGAAAATCTATACGATTGAGGTGGGGGAACCGTCCCGCTGCCGTCATTCAAACCGTCCCGCCGCTGCCCTTGAGCACATCCTTCCGAAGTCATACAAACTGTCCTCCGTCGTCCTTCTAACCGTCCTGCCGCAAACATGGCATACGGTCTATAGCAAACGCGGGAAGGGGCGTTAGAAAAAATTTCCGAGTATTTTCACGCAGTTGATGTTGTCAATCCGACGAAATCGTGCTATAATAGGCAAAAAGCGACTTATTTCGGAGAGGCAATGGCAGACCTT
Organism: uncultured Clostridia bacterium; assembly: GCA_947626005.1. GTDB lineage: Bacteria > Bacillota > Clostridia > Christensenellales > Borkfalkiaceae > Gallimonas. Next base: position 15,012 of record CANQQM010000013.1, on the reverse strand, counting down.
CTCGGGATCGATGTCGGTTCGACGACCGTAAAAGTGTGTGTGATCGGTGAGGGCGGGGAGATCGAGTACTCCTCCTACGTCCGTCATTATTCACGCGTAAAAGAGTGTGTTTTGGGCGAATTGGAAAAGATCCGCCCCCTTTCTTCGTCCTTCAAAACTTGTGTGACGGGCTCCGCGGGGCTTGGACTTGCCGAGCGGGGAGGGCTTCCCTTTGTGCAGGAGGTCCAGTCTGCGTTCGGGGCGATCCGCCGTTTCTATCCCGACGTCGACGTTGCGGTCGAGCTCGGCGGCGAGGACGCGAAGATCATCTTCGTGACGGGCGGAACGGAGCAGCGCATGAACGGAAGCTGTGCGGGAGGCACGGGCGCCTTCATCGACCAGATGGCGACCCTTCTCGATCTTACGGTCGAGGAGATGGACGCGCTCTCCCTGCAGGCGGAGAAGGTTTACCCGATCGCCTCACGCTGCGGCGTGTTTGCGAAGTCGGACATCCAGCCCCTCCTCAACCAAGGGGCGAAAAAGAGCGATATAGCCGCCTCCATCTTCCGTGCCGTCGTCGATCAGACGGTCTCGGGTCTTGCGCAGGGGCGGCGGATCAAGGGGAAGGTGCTCTTCCTCGGCGGGCCGCTCTACTTCCTCAAAGGGCTCCGTGCCGCCTTCAAAGAGACCTTGCGTCTCGACGATGCGCATGCCGTATTCCCCGAGAACGCCCCCTGTTTCATGGCGCTCGGGGCGGCGATGCATGCGAAGAGTTCGAAGGAGAGCACCCTCGACGAGATCGTGGAAAAGATCGCTTCGGTCGACGATTCGGGCACCCTCACCGTCACGAAACCGCTCTTTTCCTCGCGGGAGGAATACAACGCCTTCGTGACGAGGCACATGCGGAGCGACCTCGAATTCGAGAACATCTACCGCTACGAGGGCGACGCCTATCTCGGGGTGGATTCGGGTTCGACGACGACCAAGCTCATGCTCATCACCCCCGACGACAAGATCCTCTACTCGCACTATCAGACGAACAACGGCCAGCCGCTCGAGATCGTCGCCTCCCGTCTTCGGGAGATCTATGCGCTTTCGGGCGGACGCATCGCGATCCGCGGGGCGTGCGTGACGGGATACGGTGAGGACATGCTCCGCGCCGCGCTCAAATTCGACTTCGGCATCGTGGAGACGATGGCGCACTTCAAGGCGGCCCTTCATTTCAATCCCGAAGTCGACTTCATCATCGACATCGGCGGGCAGGACATCAAGTGCTTCAAGGTGAAGAACCGTGCGATCGACTCCATCATGCTCAACGAGGCATGTTCGTCGGGCTGCGGCTCTTTCATTCAGACATTTGCGAAGGCGATGGGGATGGAGATCGAAGAATTCTCCCGCCTCGGGCTGTTTGCGAAGCACCCCGTCGAGCTCGGAAGCCGCTGTACGGTATTCATGAACAGCTCTGTCAAGCAGGCGCAGAAGGAGGGGGCGACCGTCGAGGACATTTCTGCGGGGCTCTCTTCCTCCATCGTGAAGAATGCGATCTACAAGGTCATCCGCGCCCGCACGCCCGAGGAGCTCGGGAGCCATATCGTCGTGCAGGGCGGGACCTTCCTCAACGACGCCGTCCTCCGTTCCTTCGAGATCGAGACGGGGAAGGAGGTCGTCCGTCCCGCGATCGCGGGGCTCATGGGGGCGTTCGGCGCGGCGCTCTACGCCAAGGAGAACACCCCAGCCGAGCGGCTCATCACCTCCCTCGTCACCGAGGCGGAGCTTTCCAACTTCTCCTATTCCGCGAAGTCGGTCAATTGCAAGGGATGCACCTCCCATTGCAGCGTGAACATCCTCACCTTTGCCGACGGCAGACGCTTCATTTCGGGCAACAAGTGCGAGAGGGGAGCGGGGCAGAGGCCGTCTGCCGACCCGCTTGACCTCTATGCCTTCAAATATGCGAAGCTCCTCTCCCTTCCGAGCGCCGATAAGGAGGGGAAACGCGGCACGGTGGGGCTTCCGCTCCAACTTCTCATGTACGAACAGCTCCCCCTCTGGACGGAGTTTTTCGAGACGCTCGGCTTCCGCGTCGTGCTCTCCGAAAAGAGTTCGCGCGAACTCTACTTCCGCGGCCAGCACACCGTTGCGAGCGACACCGCCTGCTACCCCGCAAAACTCATCCATGGGCATATCGAATCGCTGCTCGACAAGGGGGTCGATTTCATCTTCTACCCCTGCGAGAGCTACAACTTCGACGAACACGACAGCGTCAACCACTACAACTGTCCCGTCGTCGCCTACTATCCCGAGCTTCTCAAGGCGAATAATGAGAGACTGGGGTCCGAAAACCTCATCATGCCCTACCTCGACCCCAACGAGGAGCGGGCGACGGTGCGAGCCCTAAAGAGGGCGCTTTCCCGCTACCGTCTCTCTTCGAGGCGCATTCTGAGGGCCTACCGTGCGGGCGTTGCGCGCATGGAGCGCTTCCACGAAGAGGTTGTCGCGGAGGGGAGAAGGGTCATCTGCGAAGCGGAAAAGCGGGGGCAGCGCGTCGTCGTGCTTGCGGGGCGGCCCTACCACGCAGACCCCGAGATCAACCACGGGATCGATAAACTTCTCACCTCCCTCGGGCTTGCCGTCCTCTCGGAGGACGCCGTGTTCGAGGAGGGCAACCCCGTCCGCGTCAACGTGCTCAACCAGTGGACCTACCATGCCCGTCTCTATCGGGCGGCGGAGTATTGCACCCGCCACAAGGAGGCAAACCTCGTGCAGCTCGTCTCCTTCGGCTGCGGGATCGACGCCATTACGACGGACGAAGTGCGCGCCATCCTCGAAAGCCGCGGGAAGCTCTACACGCAGATCAAGATCGACGAGATCAATAACCTCGGCGTCGTCAAGATCCGCCTTCGCTCCATGCTTGCCGCCGTCGAAGAACTGCAAAGGGAGGAGAGATGAAACAGCCGCATTCCGCCTTCGGCGAAGAGAAAAAACGCACCTATACCGTCCTCGTCCCCGACATGCTCCCGTGGCATTTCGAACTCCTCACCGTCGTCCTTGCGGGGGAGGGATACCGCATACAGGTACTCAAAAACGAGGGCCGGCAGGTCATCGACGAGGGTCTGAAACACGTCCATAACGACACCTGTTTTCCCGCCCTCTGCATCATCGGCCAGTTCCTCGACGCTCTCAAGAGCGGAAAGTACGACGTCAGTCGCACGGCCGTCCTCATCACCCAGTCGGGGGGCGGATGCCGCGCAAGCAACTATGTTCCCCTCATCCGCAAGGCGCTCCGCGCCGAATTCCCGCAAGTGCCCGTGCTCTCTCTGAACTTTGCGGGCCTCGAAAAGGAGAACGGCGTCAAGCTCTCCCTCAGGGGGCTTAAAAAACTTGCCTACGCCGTCTTTTACGGCGACCTCGTGATGAGCTGTTTCAACCAGACCCGTCCCTACGAAAGGGAAGCGGGCGGGGCGGAACGGGCGCGAAAAACCGTCATGGAGGCCTTAAAAGGGGCGCTTGCATCGGGTTCCTTCAAGCAGCTCAAAAAGTGGACGAAGTTCGTCCTCGACGCCTTTGCCGCCGTTCCCGTCACGGGGGAGAAGAAGATCCGCGTCGGCATCGTCGGGGAGATCTATGTGAAGTATTCGCCGCTCGGCAATTCCCACCTCGAGGAGTTCCTCCTCGGCGAAGGGTGCGAGCCCGTCGTGCCCGCCCTCATGGACTTCCTCCTCTACTGCCTCGTCAACAACCTCAACGACGCCAAGTTCTACGGGAGGAGGACGGCGGCGACCCCCCTTTTCCGAATCGTCTACCGCTATCTTCTCCGCCGCCAGCGCACGGTCATCCGCCTCACGAAAGAACAGGGGAGATTCGAACCCCAGCACGAATTCGAACACCTCCGCCGCTTGGCGGACCGCGTCATCCATCAGGGGGTGAAGATGGGGGAGGGGTGGCTCATTCCCGCCGAGATGGCGGCGCTTGCCGAGACGGGAACGGGCAACATCGTCTGCGCCCAGCCCTTCGGCTGCCTTCCCAACCACATCGCGGGGAAGGGGGCGGTGCGGGTCGTAAAACAGCTCTTTCCCGCGGCGAACATCGTGCCCGTCGACTACGACCCGTCGGCGACGCGCGTCAATCAGGAAAACCGCATCAAACTCATGCTTGCAACGGCAAGGGAAAACGCCCGTTAGGGCGGGGCAAATTCCTTGCATTTTGCCCTCGGGCGTGCTATAATACAGAAAAATCAAAAACGGGAGGGACGTATGTCCGAAAAAAAGAGTAAGGGGCAGGAGCTTCAAAAGACGCTCTCCTACCGGAAGATCAACTATTTCGAAAGGGCGGATAAGGCGGAGCGCAAGGCGATCTTCGACTACGCGGAGGGGTATAAGGCCTTCCTCGACGCCGCCAAGACCGAGCGCGAGGCGTGCGAATTCGCCGTCGCCGCCGCCGAGAAAGCGGGCTTTACCGAATACCGCTTCGGCGATCCCTTGAAGGCGGGGGATAAGAAGTACTTCGTGAACCGCGGCAAGTCGGTCGTCGTGTTCCGCGTGGGGAGCAAAAACCTCGAGGAGGACGGCTTCCGCCTTATCGCTTCGCACATCGACGCGCCCCGCATCGACATCAAGCAGAATCCGCTGTACGAGGACGGCGGCATGGCGTTTTTCAAGACGCACTACTACGGCGGGATCAAGAAGTACCAGTGGACGGCCATTCCGCTTGCCCTCCACGGCGTCGTCGTCTTGAAGGACGGCACCAAGCGCAAGATCCGCGTCGGCGAGGACGCCAAGGACCCCGTGTTCTACATCAACGACCTTCTTCCCCACCTCGGCGGCGACCAGATGAGCGGGAAGGCGAGCGGCATCATCGACGGCGAACAGCTCAACGTCGTCGTCGGCGGGCTTCCCTATGCGGACGAGGAGGTCTCGGACAAGATCAAACTCAGCGTTCTCTCCATTCTCAACAAGACGTACGGCATCGAGGAGGAGGACTTCCTCTCGGCGGAGCTCTCCGCCGTGCCCGCCTTCCGTGCCCGCGACGTCGGCTTCGACCGCGCCCTCATCGGGGCATACGGACACGACGACAGGGTCTGCGCCTATCCCGCGCTCACCGCGGTCCTCGAAAACGAGACCGAGCACACCGTGCTTGCGATGCTCGTCGACAAGGAGGAGATCGGCAGCGAAGGGACGACGGGCATCCGCTGTAAGGTCTACGAGGACCTCATGGAGGAGATCGCCGTGGCGCTCGGCGCCAACTTCCGCAAAGTCCGTTTCGCCTCCAAGTGCCTCTCTTCGGACGTGACGGCGGCGTACGACCCCAACTTTGCGGGGGTGTACGAGAAGATGAACTCCGCGATGCTCTCCTGCGGGACGGCCATGTGCAAGTTCACGGGCGCAAGGGGAAAGAGCGGCTCGAACGACGCCAACGCCGAGTTCGTCGGCGAGGTCCGCAAGATGTTTGCCGAGGGGAACGTCGTCTGGCAGACGGCGGAGCTCGGGAAGGTGGACGTCGGCGGCGGCGGGACGGTCGCAAAGTTCGTCGCGGAGCTCAACATCGACACGGTGGACCTCGGCGTGCCCGTCATCTCCATGCACGCCCCGTGGGAAGTCGTCTCCAAGGCCGACCTCTATAGCAACTACAAGGCCTTCCTTGCCTTCATGAAGTAAAAGAAAGCACAAGAAGAGCGCCGCCGCGAACATTCGCGGCGGCGCTGTGTTTTCCGAAAACTGTGAGGGCTTTTTTTGTTGCGCTCCACCGAAGCGGGAACGCGACAGGTACCTCCCGCAAAGCTTCCTCATGGCACACGCATGGCACCGTTTAGTGCTGCTGTATCCCTACCCTGACACGGTTCGCGGGCATACGTTGCATGAGACCTTGCGATCGACAGCCCTTATCGCGCGCAGCCTCCCATGGCGCGCACCGAGAAAAGCGTTCGGCTCTGCTATAGCGGATTGCAGATACAGGGCACCGCTGACTCCCCGCCTATCACAGCAAAATAAGTATATCCCAAACGCGGGAAAATTGCAAGCGTTTTCCGCGCAAAGTCCGAAAAAAGCAAAAAGGGGATGAAAATTTGCGGCGACGCGCTCAAAACGTTTGTATGCGGGCAAAAAACATGATATAATATGGAAAGTTTTTATGTCAGTCTTTCGTTTCGGTCTGCATTATTGGAAGCGGTACATCCCGCTCTCCGTGCTCGCGAAGCTCTTCAGCCTCGTCGCGATCTTATGCGATCTCGCGATCCCGCTGGTGAGCGCGGGCTTCATCGACTACGTCATCGCCTACGATCCCGCTTCCGCACCGGAAGGGGGGCTCTTTTCCTTTCTCTTTTCGGGCGCATACGGCGCCCCGGGGACGTGGAAGCTCTTCCTCTCCCTCTCCGTCGTCTTTGCCGCCCTCTTTTTGACGCGCATCCTCTTCCTCTACTCCAAGAACGTCACCTTCCAGTGGTGCGGCCTTCGGATGGAATGCACCCTCCGCGAGGAGACGTATAAAAAACTCCTCGAGCTCGACGGGGAGACCGTCTCCCGCTACAACATGGGGGAACTTTTAACGACGATGAACCGCGATACCATCATCTTCAAGGAGATGTATTCGCGCATCCTCATGAACCTCTTCGACTCCGTGCTCGTCCTCGGGATCTCCGTCGCCGTGCTCGCGTCGATGAACGCCTTCCTCCTCATCCTTCCCCTTGCGATCGCGCCCTTCTTCGCCGTCACCCTCATAAGCTATCTTTCGAAGTCCCGCAAGCTCTTCCGCGCCATACGGGAGGGGTATTCGGCGATCAACCTCGACGTACAGGAGAACATCGACGCCGTGCGCATCGTGCGTTCCTTCTCGGCGGAAGGGGAGGAGATCGGAAAATTCGACCGCTGCAACCGCGCCGTGTACGACCTCAGCGTCCGTCAGGTCCGCCTCACCGCCAAGTACGACAGCATCTTCATGGGCTTCCAACAGGCGGGGTATGTGGGGACGGTCATCGTCGCCATCCTCCTCGTCCTCTCGGGGAACATCTTCATCGGCTCCCTCACCGCCGCGACGACGTACGTCACCAAGATCATTTCGCACATCACGCAGATCTCGAGAAGCTGCTTCATGATGCAGAACCAGCTCGTCTCGGGCGGGCGGCTCAAAAAGTTCCTCACCGAAGAGAGCGCCGTGCCCGACGCGCCCTCCGCGCTCGTCGCCTCCGAGGAGCCGCATATCCGACTTGAAAACGTCTCCCTCACCATCGGGGAGAAACAGGTCCTCAAAAACATCGACCTCGACCTTCCCTACGGGAAGAAGCTCGGCGTGATGGGGGGGACGGGAAGCGGAAAATCCGCCCTCCTCAAATCCCTCTCCCGCATCTTCGACGTGACGGCGGGGGAGATCACTCTCGACGGCCGCCCCGTGCGGGAATATCCCCTCGAGGCAGTGCGTTCGGAATTTTCCTACGTCTTTCAGGACGTCTTTCTCTTCTCGAACACGGTCGACGCGAACATCGCCTTCGCACGGCCGGAGGAGTGCACGGAGGAGGAAGTGTACGCCGCCGCCGAGACGGCGCAGGCGGCGCGCTTCATCGAAAAGCTCGACGAAGGGTATATGACCGTCGTCGGCGAGAGGGGGGTCGGGCTCTCGGGCGGGCAGAAGCAGCGGGTCTCCATCGCCCGTGCGCTCATAAAGGGCGCCCCCGTCCTCGTCCTCGACGACGCCTCCTCGGCGCTCGACATGGCGACGGAGAAGCGGGTGCTCTCCGCTCTTTTGAAGGAATGCCCCGAAAAGACCCTCCTCATCGCGGCGCACCGCGTCTCTTCCGTCATGGACTGCGACGAAATTATCTACCTCCGCGACGGAGAGATCGTCGAAAGGGGGACGGCGGAGGAGCTCATCGCGCTCGGCGGGGCGTTCGCCTCCGTCTGGAAATTGCAGACGAGCGACGGTCAGCTCGACGACTCTTCGTACGGAAAGGGGGAACTGTGATGAAGCGCAATACCTACTTCATGGACGAAGAACTCAAGACGGACAAGGTAGATATAAAATACCTCCGCCGCATCCTCTCCCGCATCCTGCCCCATAGGAAGCTCTTCCTTCTCGCTCTCCTTCTCCTTGCAACGTCCTCCGTCGTCGCTCTCGTGCCGCCCGTCATCATCCGAACGGTCGTAAACGACGTCATTCCCGAGGGCGGAATTTCGGGGAAACTCATCTTCTACCTCGTATCGCTCGGCGTCCTCGGTGCGCTCACGGCCATCCTCCCTTACTTTCACCGCCTCATCATGGGGACGCTCGGACACGGCATCATCGCGGATGTGCGCCGCGAGATCTTCGTCCACCTTCAGGAGCTGCCCTTCGAATATTACGACACCCGTCCCGCGGGGAAGATCAGCATCCGCGTGACCGAATACGTCAACGAGCTCGCCGATTTCTTCACCGATTACCTTCTCAACTTCATCGTCGACATTCTGAAGCTCGTCGTCGCGTCCGTCTTTATGCTCGTGCTCAGCCCCGTGCTCACCGCCGTCATCTATGCGGCGATCCTGCCCATGGTGGCGTGCGTGTTCCTCATCAAGAAGGCGGTACGCGCCCTCTTCCGCAAGCACCGCGCAAAGAATTCCAACCGAAACGCCTTCATCGTCGAATCGATCATGGGCGAAAAGGTCATAAAGAACTACAACCGCTCGGCGTATAACCGCACCGTCTACCGCGATCTTCAGGAGGACAGCGCCGCGACGTGGATGAAGATCGTCCGCCGCAACGAGCTGAACGCCCCCGTCTCCGAGCTCTTCTGGAACGCCGGCATCCTCGCCATGTATGCCGTCGCGCTCACCCTCATTCTGAGCGGCGCAAGCGCAATGGCGGGTACCGTGATCGCGTTTTTGCTGTATGCGAACCTCTGCGCCGAACCGCTTTTGCAGCTCGCCGCCGTCATGCAGCAGCTCTCTCAGGTCTCGGCGAACCTCGAGCGCATCTACGAGACGGTGGACGCTCCCGTCACCATCCGCGACGCGGAGGACGCCGTCGAACTCACCGCCGTGCGCGGCGAAGTCGACTATACGGACGTCACCTTCGGCTACGAGGAGGGGATCAGCGTCCTCGAGCACTTCGACCTCCATGTCCGCGCGGGGGAGAAGATCGCCCTCGTCGGCCCCACGGGGGCGGGCAAGACGACCGTCATCAACCTCCTCACCCGCTTTTACGACGTCGGGAGCGGCAGCGTCTCGGTGGACGGCGTCGACGTCCGCAAGGCGACCCTCCATTCCCTTCGGAAGGAGATCGGCGTCGTCATGCAGGAGCCCTTCATCTTCAAGGGCACCATTCTCGACAACATCCGCTACGGCACTCCCGAAGCGACAGACGAGGCGTGTATCGCGGCGGCGGAGGCCATTTATTGCGACCGCGTCGCCGCCCGCTTCCCCGACGGCTACAACGCCCTTCTCGGCGAACGGGGGGAGGGGCTCTCGGCGGGGGAGAAACAGCTCATCTCCTTTGCGCGCATCGTCCTAAAAGATCCCCGCATCGTCATCCTCGACGAGGCGACGAGCTCCATCGACTCGGAGACGGAGCTTCTCATCCAACAGGCCCTCGACCGCATCCTCGCGGGCAAGACGGCGTTCATCGTCGCCCACCGCCTCTCCACGATCCGCAAGGCCGACCGCATCCTCTATATTGCCAATAAAGGCATCGCGGAGGAGGGCTCCCACGAGGAGCTCATGCGGGCAAAGGGCAAATACTACGAGCTCAATCAAAGAAAATAAGGGGCGGCTATCCGCACCCAAAAGGAGACCCCATTATGGCAAATTGCACCCACGACTGTTCCTCTTGCAGCTCCGACTGCGGAACAAGAAAGCAGGGCTCGCTCATCAAAGCGCCGCACAAGAATTCCCATATAAAGAGGGTGATCGCCGTCGCAAGCGGCAAGGGCGGCGTCGGAAAATCGCTCGTTTCGGGCCTTCTCGCCGTTCGGTCGGCGGCACGCGGCTACCGTACGGCGCTTCTCGATGCCGATATCACAGGCCCTTCCGCACCCCGCGCCTTCGGGCTCCGCGACCGCGCCACAGGCGACGACAAGGGCATCTATCCCGTTCGGACGAGGAGCGGGATCAAACTCATCTCGATGAATTCTCTCCTCGAACACGAGGAGGATCCCGTCGTGTGGCGGGGATCGCTCATCGCGGGGGCGTGCCTCCAATTCTGGACGGACGTCGTGTGGGACGACGTCGACATCATGTTTATCGACATGCCGCCGGGAACGGGGGACGTCCCGCTCTCGGTCTTTCAAAGCATTCCCCTAAGCGGCGTCATCGTCGTCGCGACCCCGCAGGACCTCGTCGGCATGATCGTAAAGAAGGCGGTCAACATGGCGGAAATGCTGCATATCCCCGTCCTCGGGCTCGTCGAGAACATGAGCTACTTCGTCTGCCCCGACTGCGGCAAAAGGCACGAGATCTTCGGGGAGAGCAAGGCGGCGGAACTTGCGAAGATCTACCGCATTCCCGCACTTTCGCGCATTCCCGTCGACCCCAAGCTCACCGCGCTTGCGGACGGCGGCCGCATCGAAGAGGCGGATACCGACGCTCTTAAGGAAGTCTTTGCCGAAATCGAGCACTCTCGGGAGATCAAGGACTACCTCGGCAGTAACTGACCTTCTCAATGTATTTGATGGGAAAAGATCAAAGTGCAAGCAAAAGGGCGCATTTTCGCCGAAGAGGCGGGGATGTGCCCTGTTTTTGTAAAATTCCCTCCCCAAGATAGTTGCATTTTCGGGCAAGACGCATTATAATATTGGAACAAAAGAAATTTCGGGCATGTGCCCGTCGGAGAAAATATGGAAAAAGAAGTGCGAAAGGAGAGCGATTCGGTCGGCGAACTCTCCATCGACAGCGCGGCGTATTACGGGATCCAGACGCTGCGCGCCAAAGAAAATTTCGAGATCACGGGCAATCGGCTCAACTCCACCTTCGTGCGCAACGTCGTCCTCATCAAGAAGGCGGCGGCGACCGTCAACAAGGCGTACGGGCTTCTCGACGCCGTCAAGGCAGACGCCATCATCGCCGCCTGCGACGAAATTTTGCACGGCAAGCACCGCAAGGACTTCATCGTCGACGCCGTACAGGGCGGGGCGGGGACCTCGGCGAATATGAACGTCAACGAGGTCATCGCCAACATCGCGATCGAGCGGCTCGGCGGCAAGAAGGGGGATTATACCGTCATCAGCCCCAACGACGACGTCAACATGGAGCAGTCGACGAACGACGTCATCCCGACGGCGGGGAAGCTCACCGTCCTTGCCCTCGCAAAGGAACTTCTTCCCGAGCTCGACCGCCTCACCTCCGCCCTCACGAAGAAATCCAAGGAATTCGACGACGTCTTGAAAATGGGACGCACTCAGCTTCAGGACGCCGTTCCCATGCGTCTCGGGCAGGCCTTCCGCGCCTTCGCGACCTCCGTCTCCCGCTCCCGTGAGCGCATCGCGCACTCCCTCGAGGAGATGCGCACCGTCAACATGGGGGCGACCGCGATCGGCACGGCGATCAACGCCCGCGAGGCCTATTTTACGCACATCACCGAGGAGCTTTCCCTCCTTTCGGGGGAGAAATTAAGGCGCGCCGACGACCTCTTCGACGGCACCCAGAACGTCGACGGATTCGTCGCCGTCTCGGGGGCGCTCAAGGCGCTGGCGGTCAACCTCTCCAAGATGTCCAATGACCTCCGCCTCATGTCGAGCGGCCCGCGGACGGGGCTCGGAGAGATCATTCTCCCCGCCAAACAGAACGGTTCTTCCATCATGCCGGGGAAGATCAACCCCGTCATCCCCGAGGTCGTCAATCAGGTGGCGTTCCTCGTCATCGGGCACGACGTCACCGTCACGATGGCGGCGGAGGCGGGACAGCTCGAGCTCAACGCCTTCGAGCCCGTCATTTTCTATCAGCTCTTCGAGTCCTTCCGCGCCCTCACGGGGGCGGTCAACACCCTCTGCGAGAACTGCATCGTCGGCATCACCGCCAACCGCGAACGGTGCGCCGAGTGGGTCAACCGCAGCGTGGGGATCGTCACCGCGCTCAATCCCTACATCGGCTATCTCAAGGCGGCGGAGATCGCCAAGGAATCGCTGAGAACGGGGGAGGCCATCAAGTCCATCGTCCTTCGCGAAGGGCTCATGGATGAGGAGACGCTCGACCGCGTGCTCGATCCCCGCCTCCTCACCGAGCCCTGCGGCACCCGCCTTTGACACCAAAACCCCAAAAATGCGAAATGGGTGCGGAAAACCGCACCCATTTCGCATTTTTCCGAAAACCTACCATGCGATTTTCGCAGGGCGGGAACGTTATGCAAGGACGTTTTTGACCTTTAAGATAATGCCTTCGCGGCGGCGGACGCGTTCGACAAAGTCCCAAACGCCCGTAAGTTTGGTCTCAAACCCCATTCCCGAGAGGAACTTCTGGTCGCGGCTGTGGAGGTCCGATCCGCCGATCTCCGCCTTCCCGTACTCCTTTGCGTAGAATTCGCCGAGGCGGTTGCACCGATCCGAGCGCGCCGCGTTGTACGTCTCGATCGCCTCGATATTGGAAGTAAGGCATACATGGTCGATGTAATCGGCCTCGCGGAAGGGGTGGGCGTGGACGGCGAGAAGCCCTCTCTCGGCGCAGTAAGGACCGAATTCGGAGAAGGAGGGGCGCATGAAGTCCTCCGCCTCCCGAAGCTGCTCTTCCTCCCAGCCGTAGACGAGGATATCCGTCCCGCCGTAGGAGTATTCGAGCCCGAAATACACTTCCAGCTTCCCCGCGGCACGCTCCTTCACTTCGCGGTAGCCGCGGCAGAACTCGCGGATCTGCTCCCCGTAGGGGAGGGAACGGTCGACCGTCGTGTTCCCGTTGATGAAATGGTCGGTGATAAATACGCCCGTGTATCCGTTTTTGAGGTACACTTCGACGATGTCGTCCGCCGTGAGGCGGGAACAGGCACTCGTCCTTTTGGTGTGACAGTGGGTCTCGTAGAGGTACATATCGCTCCTTAAAACTTGTCTTTATTTTTTCTCTTGCGCCCCGAAAAAAGCGGTCTGCGGGGCGGAAAATTCCGAAAGGAAATCATCGGCCTCCTTTTTTACAACACAAAACGCCCGACCGTACCGATCGGGTCGATTTTCGCCGTGCGTCTGTACTAACTTCCGCGGAAGAGTTCGTCGAGGGAGACGTTGAGCACTTCGGCGATCGCCTTGACTTCCTTGTCGGAGGCACTGCGAAGCTGCCCTTCGAGCTTGGAATAACTCGTGGGATTGATGTCGAGTCCGTTCGACTGCAGACGCGCGATAAAATCCTTTTGTTTGATGCCGCGGGCAAGGCGCATCTTCTCGACGTTCTTGCCGATGATGTTGCTGTCGCCGTAGCTGAGTTTTCTCGGTTTCATGATTTCGCCTTCGGACTTACCCCTATTATAGCACAGATTTCCCGATATGTATTCTGTTACAGAAGCAATTCGGCTAAAATGTGAACAATTTTTACGAATTTTGCGGAAAAGGGGCGGTCGTTTTCTTGTCGCCGCGAAAAGATTTCGGAAATCTCTCAAAAATCCCCCGCAATATCGTTGAAAAATTTTCTCGGAAATGTTATACTGTAGGGTGAGAAAATAAGCGCTTCCCTTAAAAGGGAAGCCTCGGAGGTCCAAACGTGAACGGAGTGGGGCGCGGAAGCGAGAAACGCCGGAAGGATAAGACGTCGATCTTGACGCGGGAGACGGTCGGAATGACGATGCTTCTCTTCGGCGTCATCGCGTTCGTCATTACGGTGACGGGGCAATATCTTTTCGGAGAGATCGGGCTTGCGATCGCTTCGTTTTTCATCGGCATCCTCGGATTCGCCGTATATCCGCTCATGCTGCTCTTCATCTATGCGGCGTTCGTCCTTGTCTTTGACAAGAAATTCCTCCCCGGGAAGTGGATCTTCCGCGGGGCGATCGTCTTTGTCTGCATTTTCCTCATCGTCCACACGGCGACGGCGGAGCGCTTCTTCGGAAGCGGCTTCGGCGCCTACCTTTCGGGCTGCTGGAAGGCGGCAAGCGAAGGGATAAAACACGGAACGGGCGGCGGCGTGCTGTTCGGACTTCTCTCCTACCCCGCGAGGGCGTTCCTCTCCGCGGCGGGGGCGTATGTTCTCTTTGCCCTCCTCACGGTCATCGCGCTTGCCTATCTTCTCATGCTCACCCCCCTTCGTAAACTCATCGATCCCGCGTCGCGTGCCCGCGAAAAGTCGCACCGCTACGAGGAAGAGGAGCCCCGCAAGGAGGAAAGGCCCGCAGAGAGCGTTGCCTTCGACGATCTGCCCGATCCCCGCGGCGCCCGCATGGGGGAGGACCCCGCTTCGCCCCTTGCGCCTTCCTATCAGGCGCCCAAGGCCCCCGCGGCCTATTCGCCCGAACCCTCGGGGTATGCGCCCGAACCTTCGGGATATGCGCCCGCGGCTTATCCGACCGCAAGCGCCGCCCCCGCCTATCCGCCGCAGACGGCGGAACCCGCTTCTGCGCCCAAGACGCCGACCGATCCCGCCGACGAACGCCGTTCGAGCCGTGAGATCCTCTTCGGCGGCTCCCCCGCGGACAACTACCGCAATAACCTCATCTATCGCAGCGATTCCTACTTCAACCGCGGCCGCCGCGAGAGAGGGGAGGAGAACACGCCCAAGCCGACGCCCTCCTACACTGCGCCGACGGCCTATCCTACGCCTTCCGCCTATCCTGCGCCCAAAGCGCCGACGGAGGGCTATCAGAGCAGCTATTCCGAGGAGGCGGAAACGCCCCGTCCCTCCATGCCCAAGCGGGTGCGCACCGAAGAGGAGTACCCCCGCGACGATCTTACCTATCCGCGTACGCCCTCCTATCGGGCTCCCAAGGCGGAGGAAGCGCCCCGCGCTCCCTACGAGAAGGACGTCCCCGCCGCGCCCGCCGCGCCTGCCGATCCCGTCCGTCCCGACGCCTACCGTTTAGACCTCGGGTCTCAGCCCACCCGCGAACCCGACCGCACCCGCGACTTCACCGATCCCTTTGCGAGACGGGAGGAGGAGCCCACCCGCGAACCCG
>CANQQM010000012.1 GCA_947626005.1 uncultured Clostridia bacterium | reverse complement strand
GGTGATGCGGATGATGTTCTCGGGCATCGAATATTCGAAGAAAGTTCCCTTCCGCGACGTGCTCATCCACGGCCTCGTCCGCGATGAGTTGGGGCGGAAGATGTCCAAATCGCTCGGGAACGGCATCGACCCGCTCGAGATCATCGAAAAGTACGGCGCCGATTCCCTGCGGCTCTCCCTCATCACGGGGGTCGCGCCCGGGAACGACACCCGCTTCACCGAGACGAAGGTGGAGGCGTCGCGCAACTTCATCAACAAGATCTGGAACGCCTCCCGCTTTGTGCTCATGAACGCGAAGGACACCGAGATCCCGCCCTTCGACAAGAGCAAATTGCAGCCCGCGGACCGCTGGATCATCTCCCGTCTCATGGCGACCATCCGGGAAGTCACGGTCTCTTTGCAAAAGTACGACCTCGGGATCGCCGCGGACAAGCTCACCGACTTCGTCTGGAACGACTTCTGCGACTGGTACATCGAACTCTCGAAGCCCGCGCTCTACGGCACGGACGCGGAGAAGAAGCGCTCGACGCTCTCCGTTCTCCTCTTCGTGCTCGAGAATACGCTAAAACTTCTGCATCCGTTTGCGCCCTTCGTGACGGAGGAGATCTACGGCTATCTTCCCGGGCGTGAGGGGCGGATCATCTCGGCGGACTATCCGCGCTACAACACGAAACTTTCCTACCGCGCCGAGGCGAAGGCGTTCGAGGGGATCATCGCCCTCATCAAGGAAGTGCGTGCGATCAAAGTTTCCGTCAATTGTCCGCCCTCCAAGAAGGTGCGGCTCTTCCTCGTGACGGACGCGAACAAGCGGCTCATTTCCGTCAACCGCAACTGCATCCTTCGGCTTGCGGGCGCGAGTGAGATCGAATTCGCCGAAAGCGGCGCAGCGGCGGGGGACAAGAGCGTCTCAAAGGTCACCGACCTTGCGCAGATCTTCATTCCGCTCGGAGAACTCGTCGACCTCGAGGAGGAGAAGGCGCGGCTCACGCGCGAGCTCGAACGGGTCACGGGGGAGATCGCCCGCGCGGACGGGAAGCTCTCGAATGCGAATTTTGTCGCGAAGGCGCCCAAAAAACTCGTCGACGACGAGCGCGCCAAGAAGGAAAAATACCTCGATATGAAGCAGAAGATCGAAGAGCAGCTTGCTGTTCTCGCTTAAAGGCGGCCTTGCCGCCTTTTTTGCTGCGGAAATATTCGCTTCACCGTTGACTTTTTTGCAAAACTTTGCTACACTAATATTATAAGGAAGATGTACGGAGGGGGAGCCATGAAAGATTTCATCGTCAACGACGAGGAATCGCTCGGCAAAATGTTTGCCCGCGTTCGCAAGGCGCAGGAAATTTACTCGACCTATTCGCAGGAACAGGTCGACGAGATCTTCTACCGCGCCGCGCTTGCAGCCAACAAGATGCGCATCCCGCTTGCCAAAATGGCAGTCGAAGAGACGGGGATGGGGGTCGTGGAGGACAAGGTCATAAAAAACCATTACGCCTCCGAATATATCTATAACGCCTATAAAAACGCCAAGACCTGCGGGGTCATCGAGCGGGACGAAGGATTCGGCATCACGCGCATTGCGGAGCCGATCGGCGTGCTCGCCGCCGTCATTCCGACGACGAATCCGACTTCGACCGCGATCTTCAAGTGCCTTTTGTGCCTCAAAACGAGGAACGGCCTCATCATCTCGCCGCACCCGCGGGCAAAACAGAGCACCATCGAAGCGGCGCGGGTCGTCCTCGAGGCGGCCGTGAAGGCGGGAGCGCCCGAGGATATCATCGGCTGGATCGACTTCCCGACCGTTCCGCTCTCGGGGATGGTCATGCGGGAATCGGACATGATCCTCGCAACGGGCGGTCCCGGCATGGTGAAGGCGGCGTATTCTTCGGGGAAACCGGCGATCGGCGTCGGCGCGGGGAACACGCCCGCCGTCATCGATTCCTCCGCGGATCTGCGCCTTGCCGCCTCGTCCATTCTGCACTCAAAGACCTTCGACAACGGCATGATCTGCGCGTCCGAGCAGTCGGTCATCGTACTTTCCGACGTCTATGAGGCCTTCAAAGCCGAAATGACGACGCGCGGGGCGTACTTCCTCACCCCCGAAGAGACCGACCTCGTGCGAAAGACGATCATTATAAACGGCGCCCTCAATTCGCACATCGTCGGACAGACGGCGGGAAAAATCGCAGAGCTTTCGGGCTTCAAAGTTCCCGAGGGGACGCGCGTTCTCATCGGGGAGGTCGAATCGGTCGACCTTTCGGAGGAGTTTGCGCACGAAAAACTTTCGCCCGTTCTTGCGATGTATCGGGCGGAGAGCTTCGAGGATGCGCTCAAAAAGGCCGACCGCCTCATCCGAGACGGCGGGCTCGGGCATACTTCCTCCATCTTTTTGAACGTCACGACGGCGCAAGACAGGCTCGATCGCTTCCGCGAAGTGATGAAAACTTGCCGAATCGTCGTCAATACGCCTTCCTCGCACGGCGGGATCGGCGATCTTTACAATTTCAAATTTGCACCTTCTCTGACGCTCGGCTGCGGCTCTTGGGGCGGGAATTCCGTCTCGGAGAACGTCGGCGTCAAACATCTCATCCAAATCAAGACCGTTGCGGAACGGAGGGAAAATATGTTGTGGTTCAGAGCGCCCGAAAAGGTGTACTTCAAACGCGGCTGCCTCGGCGTCGCCCTAAAAGAGCTCGGAAGCGAAGTCTATCATCGTAAGCGCGCCTTCCTCGTCACCGACCGCTTCCTCTTCGAGAACGGCTATACAAAGACGGTCGAAAAAGTGCTGAGCGAAGAGGGGATCGACCACGAGACTTTCTTCGGGGTCACGCCCGATCCGACGCTTGCCTGCGCAAACGAGGGTGTCCGCCGCATCCGCGAATATCAGCCCGACGTCATCATTGCGGTCGGGGGCGGTTCGCCGATGGACGCCGCCAAGATCATGTGGGTCAAGTACGAACACCCCGAAGTCGACTTCGAGGACATGGCGATGCGGTTCTCGGATATCCGCAAGCGCATCTATTCCTTCCCGCACATGGGGGAGAAAGCCCTCTTTGTCGCCATTCCGACGACGGCGGGGACGGGTTCGGAGGTCACGCCGTTTGCCGTCATCACCGACGAAAAGACGGGGACGAAATACCCGCTTGCCGACTATGAGCTCATGCCGGATATGGCAATCGTCGACGCCGACCTCATGATGAACATCCCGAAGGGACTCACGGCCGCATCGGGGATCGACGCCGTGTCGCACGCGCTCGAGGCGATCGCCTCCACGATGGCGACCGACTTTACCAACGGGATCGCCAAAGAGGCGCTTAAACTTCTCTTCGAATATCTGCCGCGTGCCTACGAGAAGGGGGCGGAGGACCCCGAAGCGCGGGAACGCGTCGCCAATGCCGCGACGATGGCGGGGATGGCGTTCGCGAATGCCTTCCTCGGCGTGTGCCACTCGATGGCGCACAAGCTCGGCTCCTACTTCCACGTCGCGCACGGCGTTGCGAATTCCCTTCTTCTTGAAGAGGTCATTCGCTTCAACAGCGCCGAAGCGCCGACGAAGATGGGGACCTTCCCGCAGTATGCCTATCCGCAGGGGCGGGCGCGCTATGCGGACGTTGCAAGATATTTGGGGCTTAAAGGGAAGGATGACGAAGCGCTCGTCGAAGCGTTCCTCAAAAAGCTCAAGGAGCTCCAAAGAGCGCTCGGGCTCCCCGAGACCATCCGCGCCGCGCTCGAAGGAAAGTTCACCGAGGAAGAGTTCCTTGCAAAACTCGACAAAATGACGGAGGACGCCTTCGACGACCAGTGCACGGGCGCCAATCCGCGCTATCCGCTCATGAGCGAGATCCGCGAAATGTACCTCAAAGCCTATTACGGGAAATGAGAGGGGGGATGAAAAGAGCGGGGCGTTTGCCCCGCTCTTTTCATATATTTTAGTTTTGCAAAGTACTATGTGTGAGATAATACAGCCATACGGTACAAAAAAGCGCCCCGCGGGGCGCAATTTTTATTCAAGCGGAACGACTTTGACTTTGATCTTCGCCGTCACGTTCTCCATGAAGCGGACTTCCGCATCGAAGAGACCGACCGATTTAATGGTCTCCTTCGTCGTGACGCGCTTTTTGTCGACCTCGTAGCCCTGCTCCGAGAGGGCGGAGGCGATCTTTTCCGTCGTCACCGAGCCGAACACCTTGCCGTTCTTTCCGACGCGGATCGGAACTTCGACCTCCGCGCCGTTCAGTTTTGCCGCGGCTTCGCGGAGCGCCTTCTCGTTTTCCGCCTTATGATAGGCGTCTGCCGTCCTCTTTTGGGTGACTGCGTTGATGCCGCTTGCGGTCGCGGTCTCCGCAAGACCCTTCTTGAAGAGGTAGTTCTTTGCGTAGCCGTCGGAGACTTCGACGATGTCGCCCTTTTTCCCGCTGCCCTTGACGTCTGCCTTGAGGATTACTTTCATGAAAATACCTCCTTTTGGAGTATTTTACCTGTTTTTCGGGCATTTGTCAAGATATTTTTCGGAAAATTGCACAATACTGCATGTAGGAGGGTTACAATGGACGATGCACTCAACAAAGGCGTCTCTTGCGGCGTGACCGAATGCCGTTTCAACTGTGACGGAATGCACTGCAAGCTCGACAAGATCCATGTGGGGAACACCTGCGACTGCGAGCATTGCACCTGCTGCGACAGTTTTGCGAAGAGATGACGGGGCGGGAGGGGAAACCCTCCCGTTTCGCATAATCGGGGAAGGTCTGCACATGCTGTTTTAAGCGGAGCTCCGCTTAAAGATAGAGTTTCTGCTTTGCCCTTGGCAGGGCAGAAACGGGGGAGGACGGATTACCGCCTCCCCTTGATTTTGTCATGAAAACAGGCCGAAAGTCATAGAATATCCCATGAAATTTGCCCGCCTCAAGAGGGTGGCTCTTCGCGCTCTCCCGTTTGTTCTCATCTTCTCGATGCTCCTTGCCGTGCTCTTCTTTCCGAAGGAAAGGGCGTCCTCGGAGGCGGAGACGCGGGTCGTCCGCATCTGGAACGTCGACACGTTCGAGGGCGGAAAGGGGTCGCGGACGGCGTTTTTGCGAAGCGTCGCACGAAATACCGAGAAGAAGCACCGCGGCGTATTCATTCTCCTCGAAAGCTACACCCTCGAGGGCGCGGAGGATGCCTTTTCCAAAGGGGAATTCCCCGACCTCATTTCCTACGGGATCGGCCTTTCCGCCTTTGCGGAGCGCTGTATCCCGCTTCCGTACCCATCGACGGGCGGAAAGGTCGGCGGCGCCTGCTTTGCGGCGGCATGGTGCCGCGGCGAATATTCCCTCTTCTCCCTCGACGGATTCGACGGGGAGGGAGAGACGGTAATTTCGGAGGGCGGGAACAATCTTCCCGTCCTTGCGGCGGCGTATGCGGGCCTCAAAGGGGAGCGGATGGAAGCCTCCGTCGCCTTTCACGCCTTTCTTTCGGGGAAGTTTCGCTTTCTCCTCGGCACGCAGCGCGACAAATTCCGCTTCGAGGCGCGGGGGATCGCCGTCTCCACAAAGCCGCTTCCACGCTACTGCGACCTCTACGAATATATCTCCGTTTTGAATGCGGAGCGCGCAGAGGACGCCTTTTTCTTCCTCGACGAGCTCTTTTCCAAGCAAACCGAAGAGAAACTTTCCTCGATCGGCATGCTTCCGCCCGAGTCGGAGGCGGGCGTGCGCCTTCCGAGCGCCTTTTCCGAGCGGTCGGCGCTCGGGAATCTTTCCGAAATGGCAGAAAGGGGAGAGGACATAAAAAATATAGATAAATTTCTTAAAACCGTTTGAAATATAGCGGGAAATGTGGTACACTGTAAGGAGCATAGGTTTGGACGTTTTTACCCGCCTTCGCGACGCCTTCCCCACACTCGATTTGGAGTGCGGATTTGACTTTTCGCGGCATACGACGATCGGCTGCGGCGGAATCGCTTCCGTCGCGGCGTCGCCGACCCGCCCCGAGGCCGCGCCGCTTCTTCGCTTTTTGCAAAGGAATGGGATCCCGTACTGCTTCCTCGGAGCGGGGGCGAACGTTCTCCCGCGCGATGCGGACTTCGACGGCGTCGTGATCCGATTCGGGAAGATGAATTCTCTCTCCCTCGAAGGAGGCAACCTCCTTGCCTCGGCGGGGGTGACGGGCGGGGCGCTCATAAACTTTGCGCGGCGGCACCGCATCGGCGGATTCGAGGGATTCACGGGGATCCCGATGACGGTCGGCGGGGCGACGGCGATGAACGCGGGGGTCTCGGATGTGCATATCTCCGACCTTGCGGAGGAGGTCCTCTGCGTCGAAAAGGGCAAGGAGCGCATCCTTTCCCGCGCGGAATGTGCTTTCGGACGCAAGAAAAGCGTCTTTTCGGAGGGGATCGCCGTGCTCGGCGTCCGTTTTCGGGCGGAACCTTCGGATGAAGCTGCGATCCTTCTTCGGCTTCGGATGTACCGAGAGAAGCGGAAGTCGCTTCCGAAGGGCCGAAGCATGGGCTGTGCGTTCGTCAACCCCGAAGGGGTTTCGGCGGGGGCGCTCATCGACCGCTGCGGGCTCAAGGGGCTCTCCGTCGGCGGGGCGCATGTTTCGAAGGAGCACGCCAACTTCATCCTCTCCGACGGGGCGACGGCGGAGGAGATCGAGGCCCTTGTCGCCCTTGTAAAAAGAAAAGTTTTTACAGAGACGGGCATTCTTCTCGAGGAGGAATTCCGCCGCCTGCCCTGAATACATAAGAAATGAAACTCACGATAGATTACCATACGCATACCGTCTTTTCGGACGGGAAGAACAGGGCGGCCGAAATCGCGGCCGCAGCGAAGGAGCACGGGCTCGAGGGCATAGCGATCAGCGAGCACGGGTATTCTCATCTTGCGTTCGGCATCCGAAGGAAAAAGACGGAAAGGTGGCTTTCCGAGCTCAAAAAGGCGCAGGAAGAGGTCGGGATCCGGGTGCTTGCTGGCATCGAGAGCAATATCCGCGGCATTTCGGGGCTGTGCGACCTCAGAGAGAGCGACTACGAAAACTTCGACGTCTACCTTGCGGGGATCCACGTCGCGACCCGCTACGAACGCCTCCGCGACTATAAGTTCGGCGTCTCGAGCATGCTTCGGACAAAGCTCGGGATCGGGCCTTCCTCCACCCTCGTCCGCGATACGACGAAGGCGTACATCCATGCCGTCGAGCGCAACCCGCTCGACGTCGTCACCCACCTCAACTACCTCTGCTTTTCCGATCCCGTCGAAGTCGCGAAGTGCTGCCGCGACTACGGGACGTACCTTGAGATCAGCTCGAAAAAGCAGCATTTAAGCGACGAGGAACTTGCCGCGGTCGTTGCGACCGGGGTGCGTTTTGTCGTCAACTCGGACGCCCACACTCCCGACCGCGTCGGCGATACGCGCCTTGCCGAGGAGCAGATCGCGCGGGTCGGGGTGCCTTTGGAGCGCATCGACAACATCGACGGAAGGCATCCCGTTTTCCGTTTTGCCGAATTCAAGCGGCATATGTGAGGAGAAGATGAACTTTACGAGCGAGATCCGCCGCGATCTCATGCGCCATCCGCCCACCCGCAAGTGCTGCCGTCTCTCCATGCTTTCCGCCGTCCTCGAGACGAGCGGGGATTTTTCGCGGGAGGAGGGGAAGTGCGGATTTTCCGTCACCTGTGAGGACGAGGACGTCGCGGAGTTTCTCATCGGCGTCGTCGAGACGCAGTTCGGCGTTCAGATGACGCTCACTGGCGCCGTTCCCGACCCGCGGCGGGGGAAGGCACGTCTCACTTTTTCCTATATGGGGAAAGAAGCGGAGGATATCCTCGGCGAGATCTCTTCGAAGAACGTCTTTTCGGTCGATTCCGACTGCTGCATCCGCGCCTATCTTGAGGGCGCCTTCCTCGGCGGGGGGAGCTGCATCCTGCCGCGCTCGGAGGCAAGGTCGGGGTATCACCTCGAAATCGTCTTTCCCCGCCGCGGCGAAGCGGACGCTGCGTCAGAGCTCCTCGGCCGTATGAAGATCGCCGCAAACGTCGTGCCCCGCGGCGACACTTTCGTCGTCTATCTGAAGAGGAGAGAGGCGATCGACGACTTTCTCGTTCTTCTCGGCGCCACTTCGTCGCGTCGCACCTTCGAGAGCGTGCTCTCGGAGCGGGAGGAGCGCAACAACGAGAACCGCGTCGAAAATTGTATGGCGGGAAATGCCGACCGCGCGGCGATCGCAAGTGCGTCGCAGACGCTTGCATTTTCCGAACTTCGGCGCTCGGGCGCGCTCGAGACCCTGCCGCTTCCCCTCCGCGAAGCCGCGGAGGCCCGCCTCAAATTTCCCACGC
Source organism: uncultured Clostridia bacterium (assembly GCA_947626005.1). Classification (GTDB taxonomy): domain Bacteria; phylum Bacillota; class Clostridia; order Christensenellales; family Borkfalkiaceae; genus Gallimonas. The sequence continues at coordinate 25,389 of CANQQM010000012.1, read as the reverse complement.
TCTCCCTCGGAGAGCTTGCGGAGGAACTCGGGATCACCAAGAGCTGCCTTAATCACCGCTTTCGTCGGCTCATGCAAATTTATACGGAGAGGACAAGATCATGACGGATTTCGTGCATCTGCATTTACATACCGAGTACAGTCTTTTGGACGGCGCCGTGAAAGTGGACGAGCTCGTCCGTCATTGCAAGAAAAACGGCATCGACACCGTTGCGATCACCGACCACGGCAATATGTACGCCTCCCTCCGCTTTGCGGAGAAGTGCAAGAAAAATCAGATAAAGTACATCATCGGCTGTGAATTTTACGTCGTGGACGACTATCACGCCCGTATCGATCAACATGCCGATCACCTCATCCTTCTCGCCAAGAACAAGGCGGGGTACATCAACCTCGTTCAGCTCGACTCCATTGCCTTTGTCGACGGCTATTACTACCGCCCGCGTATCGACTATAAGACGTTGAAGGAGCATACGGAAGGGGTCATCTGCCTCTCCGCCTGCCTTGCGGGGCGCATTCCGCGCCTGCTTCTTGCGGGGGAGTACGAGAAGGCGAAGGAGTTCGCGCTCTCCCTGCGCGACGCGTTCGGCGACGATTTCTATCTCGAAATTCAGGACCACGGCATTCCCGAACAGAAGCAGATCTTGCCGCTCATCGTGCGGATCTCGCGCGAGACGGGCATTCCGCTCGTCGCGACGAACGACGTGCACTACCTCAACAAAGAGGACTGGGAGATGCAGGATGTGCTCATGTGCATCCAAACCAAGCGCACCCTCGACGATCCGAGCCGCATGAAGATGCAGACGCACGAGTTCTATATGAAGTCGGGCGACGAGATGGCGGCGCTCTTTCCCAATCTTCCCGAGGCGATCGCGAATACCCGCGTCATCGCCGATAAAGTTTCCGACACAGACACGCCGTTCGACTTAAAGGACAACGGCGTTCCCAATTACGATAAGTCGCTCATCCCGCTCTACAAGGCAGACGACGGGACGCCTTCGGCGGAATTCCTCACCCGCCTCACCTGGGAGCGCCTTCCGACGCGCTATCCCGAAGTGACCGAAGAGATCAAAAAACGCGCCGAATACGAGCTCGGCATCATCATCAAGATGGGGTTTGCCGATTATTTCCTCATCGTCTGGGACTACATCAACTGGTCCCGCCTCAACGACATCCCCGTCGGCCCCGGGAGAGGGTCGGGCGTCGGGAGCATCGTCGCGTATGCGATCGGAATTACAAACGTCGACCCGCTCCGCTACGACCTCCTCTTCGAACGATTCTTGAATCCCGACCGCGTCTCCATGCCCGACTTCGACGTCGACTTCTGCACGGCCCGCCGCGAGGAGACCATCGAATACGTCAGAAGGCGCTATCACCCCGAGAACGTCGCGCAGATCGTCACCTTCGGAACGCTTGCCTCCCGCGCCGTCATAAAGGACGTGGGGCGGGTCATGCGCGTTCCCTATGCGGAGACCGACCGCGTGACAAAGCTCATGGACGGCCGATCGACCATTCGGGAGCTTCTCGGGCTCAACATCGAGGCGTGCAGACAGGCGCTCGAGGAGGCGGATCCCGATTCGGACGACTACGAAGAGGCGCAAAAGAAGCTCGCCGATCAGGAAGGCAAGCGCAATCCCGAGTTCATCGAAGCATACGAGACGGACGAGACCTTGAAGCGGGTCATCGACATGGGGCTCAAGCTCGAAGGCATGCCCCGCAACACCTCCATGCACGCGGCGGGCGTCGTCATCTGCAGTAAGCCCATCGCGGACAACGTCCCGCTCTCGCGCAACGGCGACGACATCACGACGCAGTTCGATATGAAGGAAGTCGAGTCCATCGGCATGCTGAAGATGGACTTCCTCGCGCTCACGACGCTTACCGATATCAAAAAGGCATGCGACTACATCTATGAGGACACGGGGCGGCGCATCGAGTTCGGGCAGGAATGCAACGACCCGAAGGCGTACGAGCTCATCTCGGAAGGGGACACCGACGCCGTGTTCCAGCTCGAGCAAGGGGGGATGAAGCGGTTCATGAAACAGCTCCAGCCGACCTGCCTCGAGGACCTCATCGCGGGCATTTCGCTCTACCGCCCGGGGCCGATGGAATTTATTCCCGATTATCTCAAAAACCGTTCGAACCCCAAGAGCATCCGCTATCTCACGCCGCTCCTGAAGCCCATCCTCGAAAAGACGTACGGCGTCATCATCTATCAGGAACAAGTCATGCAGATCTTCCAGAGCCTTGCGGGCTACTCCCTCGGACAGGCCGACCTCGTCCGCCGTGCGATGGCGAAGAAGCACCTCAACGAGCTGATGGAGCAGAAGGACAAGTTCATCTACGGCGACCTCGGAAAGGTGATCGGGCACACCAAGGAAGGGGAGCCCATCATCGGGAATATCCCCGGCTGTGCCTCGCGCGGGATCCCGCCCGAAGTCTCCGCCGAACTCTTCGCCCAGATGGAGAGCTTTGCGTCCTACGCCTTCAACAAGTCGCACGCGGCGGCGTATGCGGTCGTCACCTATCAGACCGCCTACCTCAAGAAGTATTATCCGAAGGAATTCCTCGCGGGGGTGCTCAACAACCGCATTGACAAGATCGACGAGATCGCAAAATACGTCGTCTACATGAAGGAGAAGAATATCCGCGTCTACCCGCCCGACGTCAACCTCTCGAAGGCGTACTTTTCGGTGCAGGGCGACGGATTGCGCTTCGGGCTTTGCGCCCTCCGCGGCGTCGGGATCGACGCGATGGAGCGGGTCATCGAGGAGAGGGAGCAAAACGGCCGATTCAAGGATTTTTCCGACTTCCTCATGCGGTGCACCAAATTTGTCAACAAACGGATGGTGGAGGCGCTCATCTTCGGCGGCGCGTTCGACAGCATGGGCAAGCACCGTTCCCAGTACGAAGCCGTCTATGAGGAGCTCATGCGCCGCATCGCCGGCATGGATAAGCAGAAGAGCGGGGCGCAGATGTCCCTCTTCGGGGATATCATCGAAGAGGAGGCGCCGAAAGCGGAATTTCCCGCCATCCCCGAGTGGGAATCGGGCGAACTGCTCTCCAAGGAGAAAGGAGTGCTCGGCGTCTACGTCAGCGGCCATCCCTTCGAGGCGTACGCAAGCCGCTTCAAGGACAGCAACTTCCACTGCGGACTGCTTGCCGACTTCGAAGTGGACGACGAGACGGGGGACAGGACGTACCATCAGATCAAGTCGGGCGACGCCGTCCGCATGGGCGGGATCGTCGCGGGGATCAAGAAGGTCGCGACGAAAGCGGGGGCGTTCATGGCGTTCATCACCGTCGAGGACCTATACGGGAGCGTCGAGTGCCTTGCCTTCCCGCGGATCTACGAAAAGGCAAGATCTTTTTTGAAGCAAGACGCCGTCGTCCGCGTCACGGGGAAGATCGACATCTCTCCCGAGAAGATGCCCGTCATCATCCTCGACTCCCTCGACCGCCTCGAAGCGGAGGAAAAAGAGGAAAAGCCGCAGGAGAGCGTCCTCTGGGTGGATGCGAGGGGACTTTCCGAAGAGGATTTCGCCGAGCTCATCGAAATGGTGCAGGAGTATTCGGGCGAAATGAAGGCAAAAATCCTGCACGGAGGGAAGCGGTTTGAATTCTCCGTCAACAACAACCGCGCCCTGAATGCGGAGCTCCGCGCCTTCTTGCCCGCGGAATGTATAAAGGTTGTATAGATCCAAAGAAAAAAGTTCTGAAGAAAAACGGAAAAACCCCTTTTCTTTTTGAAAAATATCTGTTATAATGGAACGCGAAGCAGGAGGTTGCATATGAAGAGGATTGGACTTTTGACGAGCGGCGGCGACGCGCCCGGCATGAATGCCGCGATCCGCGCGATCGTTCGCACGGCGATCTATTACGGGATGGAGGTCTACGGGATCGAGCGCGGCTACGCCGGGCTCATCGAGGATCGGATGATGCCCATGGAGATGCGCAGCGTCTCCGACATCGTCCAGCGCGGCGGAACGATGCTGAGGACGGCGCGCTGTCTCGAAATGCTCACGGTGGACGGGCAGAAACAAGCGGTCGCAACGCTCGAAAGAAGGGGGATCGAAGGGCTTGTCGTCGTCGGCGGCGACGGTTCCTTCCGCGGGGCGAAGTGCCTTACGGAGGACTACGGCATCCCGACGATCGGGATCCCCGGGACCATCGACAACGACCTCCAATACACCGACTATACGCTCGGCTTCGACACGGCGGTCAATACCTGCCTCGAAGTCATCAATAAACTGCGCGACACGATGAATTCGCATGAGCGCATTTCCGTCGTCGAGGTCATGGGCCGCCACTGCGGCGACATCGCCCTCTACGCGGGGATCACTTCGGGCGCGGAGATCATTGTCGTCCCCGAGATCAGCTACGACATGGACGACATCGTCATGCGCATCAACCGCTCGAGGGCAAACGGCAAGCACTCCAACATCATCGTCGTCGCCGAGGGCGCGACGAGCGCGGATGCGTTCGCAAAGCAGCTTCAGGAAGTGACGACCTACTCCGTCCGCGCCACGAACATCGGGCACATCCAGCGGGGCGGTTCGCCCTCGATGGCAGACAGAATGCTTGCGGCGCAGTTCGGCAACAAGGCGGTGCGGCTCCTCAAGGACGGCATCGGCAACCGCGTCGTCGGCATCCATAAGAACGAGATCATCGATATGGACATCATCGAAGCCGTCTCGATGAAGAAGAAGTTCAACTACGAACTCTATGAGACGCTGCAGATGATCTCGATGTGAGCTTCACCGCAGTTTTCGGGTTCGGTATTCTTGTATTATATAAATAGGAATAGGTCGGCCGCTTTTCGGTCGCCGCCGCCTTTGGCGGAGAGGGGGGAAGTATGATTTTAACGGTATGCATGAGCCCGAGCGTCGATGTGACGATCGAACTCGATTCGCTGAACGTCGGGAAGGTGAACGTCGTCAAGAGCAAGACCTTTTCGTTCACGGGAAAGGCGATCAATGTGGCGATCGGCGTCGCGCGGCTCGGAGCGGAAGTGCAGGCGACCGGATTCATGTACAATGAGAACGGCGCCATGTTCGAGCGTGCGCTCGATCGGGAAGGGGTCCCGTTCTCCTTCGTCTGGAACAGCGGCAGGGTGCGCGAGAACTACAAGTGCATCGATAAGAAGTCCATGCTGACAGAAATCAACGACGTCGGCGAACAGGTCGGCGCGGATAAGCTCGTCGAACTCATGCAGATGATCCAGAATTTCTCGGCGCATTCGGATGTGACCGTCATCTCGGGCGGACTTCCCCGCGGCGTCGACGCAAGTTACTACCGTGAGATCTTCCGCGCCGTCGATCCCCGTTCCCTCCGCATTGCGGACACCGAGGGCGCAAAGCTCTTCTCGGCGCTCGAGGCGGGCATCGACCTCGTGAAGCCCAACCTCGAGGAACTCGAAGAGACGCTCGGCCGCGAACTCAACGATCGGGACGCCATGCTCGCGGGGTGCAGAGAACTTCTCGACCGCGGCGCCAAAACGGTGCTTCTCTCCCTCGGGAAGGACGGGGCGATCATCACGAACGGCACCAAGAACTACTATTGCAAGAGCATAAACGTCGCCGTCAATTCGACGGTGGGCGCGGGGGACGGCATGGTCGCCGCCGCCGCAACCATGATGCAGAAGGGCGCGGGGCTCCCCGAGATCCTCCGTGCGGGCGTTGCCGCGGGGACCGCGACCGTCACGACCTTCGGCACCATTTCCTTCACCAAGAAGAAGTACGAAGAGATCTTCGAAAGCCTCGAAGTCACCGAATTTTAAGGCGGAAGCCGCTTCCCCTCGGAAATTTTTTCGGGGGAAGGGGAGCGATCCGCACCGAGGGATTTCCCCCGAAAATGTGAATTTGTGACAGCGAACATTGCGATGTGTCATTTGTGAATTTTTAACATTTGTCGAAACGCCGCGTGTAACTTTCTGCGCTTTGTGTTTCACGGCGATAAATCGACAAAAAACCGCATAACCACAAGATATAGTGGTGTTAAGAAAATTTTCAATCAAAATATAGTGGAAATTCCTTGACAAATTTCCCGCCGTATTGTATAATGATAGCGTTCCCTCGCGAGGGGGCGCTTTTTTCTCTCAAGTCGGGAAAATGTGTAAAGATCGAACAAAGGAGCTGCCATGAAAATCATCAAACGGAACGGTGCAGAGGTCTCTTTCGATATTACGAAGATCATCAACGCGGTCCGCAAAGCGAATAACGAGGTCAGCGAAGGCAACCGCCTCAGCGAAGAACAGATCGATACGATCTCCCGCAGGGTTATGGCACTTGCAGGGGATCTCAACCGTGCTGTGAGCGTCGAAGAAGTCCAGGATTTCGTCGAAAATCAGATCATGGACCAAAAGGCGTTTGCCGTTGCGCGCAAATACATCACTTACCGCTACAACCGCGCGCTCGTTCGCCGTTCGAACACGACGGATGCCCGTATCCTCACCCTCATCGAGTGCAACAACGAAGAGGTCAAGCAGGAGAACTCCAACAAGAATCCGACGGTCAATTCCGTTCAGCGCGACTATATGGCGGGCGAAGTCTCCAAAGACATCACCCGCAGGATCCTTCTGCCGCGCGAGATCGTCGAAGCGCACGACGCGGGGATCATCCATTTTCATGACGCAGACTACTTTGCCCAGCACATGCACAATTGCGACCTCGTCAACCTCGAGGACATGCTCCAGAACGGAACGGTCATTTCGGGGACGTTCATCGAGAAGCCGCATTCGTTCTCGACGGCGTGCAACATCGCGACGCAGATCATCGCGCAGGTCGCGTCCAACCAGTACGGCGGGCAGAGCATTTCGCTCACCCACCTTGCGCCCTTTGTCGAGATCAGCAGAAAGAAGATCCGTGCCGACGTCGCGGAGGAGCTTGCGGAAGTCGGCATCACCGACGAGACGCACATCAACCGCATCGCCGAGAAGCGCCTTCTCGAGGAGATCCGAAAGGGCATTCAGACCATTCAATATCAGGTCGTCACCCTCCTTACGACCAACGGACAGGCGCCCTTTGTCACCGTCTTTATGTACCTCGGCGAGGCGCGGAGCGACGCGGAGCGGAGCGACCTTGCGCTCATTATCGAGGAGACCCTTCGCCAGCGCATTCAGGGCGTGAAGAACGAGTCGGGCGTGTGGGTCACGCCTGCTTTCCCCAAGCTCATCTATGTCCTCGAAGAGGACAACGTCCGCGAAGGCAGCAAGTATTGGTATCTCACCGAGCTTGCGGCGCGCTGCACGGCAAAGCGCATGGTGCCCGACTATATTTCCGAGAAGAAGATGCTCGAGTACAAGGTCGACCGCAACGGCGAAGGGCACTGCTATACCTGCATGGGCTGCAGGAGCTTTTTGACTCCTTACGTCGACGCGGAGGGAAAGCCGAAGTACTACGGAAGATTCAATCAGGGTGTCGTGACGATCAACCTCGTCGACGTTGCGCTCTCGTCGGGCGGCGATTTCGATGAATTCTGGAAGATCTTCGACGAGCGGCTTGAACTCTGCCACCGCGCCCTCATGTACCGCCACGAACGCCTTAAGGGGACGCTTTCGGACGCGGCGCCCATTCTTTGGCAGTACGGCGCGCTCGCACGCCTCAAGAAGGGGGAGACCATCGATTCTCTCCTCTACGGCGGGTATTCCACCATCTCCCTCGGCTATGCGGGGCTGTATGAGTGCACCAAATACATGACGGGCAAGTCGCATACCGATCCCGAAGCCAAGCCCTTCGCCCTCTCCGTGATGCAGCACATGAACGACAAGTGCAAGGAGTGGAAGAAGGCGCACAACATCGACTTCTCCCTCTACGGCACCCCGCTCGAGAGCACGACGTATAAGTTTGCCAAGGCGCTTCAGAAGCGGTTCGGCATCATCCCCGGCGTCACCGACAAGAATTACATCACCAACAGCTATCACGTGCACGTCACGGAGAAGATCGACGCGTTCACCAAGCTCAAATTCGAGAGCGAATTCCAGCAGCTCTCCCCGGGCGGGGCGATCTCCTACGTCGAGGTCCCGAACATGCAGGACAACATTCCCGCCGTTCTCTCCGTCATGCAATACATCTACGACAATATCATGTACGCCGAACTCAACACGAAGAGCGACTATTGCCAGGTTTGCGGCTACGACGGCGAGATCGCGATCGTGGAGGAGGACGGAAAGCTGCTTTGGGAGTGCCCGTACTGCCATAACCGCGATCAGAGCAAGATGAACGTCGCGCGGAGGACGTGCGGCTACATCGGGACGCAATACTGGAACCAAGGCAGAACGCAGGAAATCAAAGATCGGGTCCTGCATCTATGATGCACATCGCCGAAATCAAAAAGACAGACATCGCCAACGGAGAGGGAGTAAGAGTATCCCTCTTCGTTTCGGGTTGCACGCGGCATTGTAAGAACTGTTTCAATAAGGTCGCGTGGGACTTCGACTACGGAAAACCATTCACGCCCGAAGTCGAAGAGGAGCTTCTTTCGGCGCTTGCGCCCGACTATATCGCGGGGCTGAGCCTTCTCGGCGGCGATCCCTTCGAGCCAAGCAACCAAGAAGGGCTTGTTCCCTTTTTGAAAAAAGTCAAGGAGCGCTTCCCGCAAAAGACGGTCTGGTGCTATACGGGCTACACCTACGGCGGGGGGAAGATGCTCGAAGAACATGCGAACTGTGCCTCGACGTCGGCGCTTCTTTCGATGATCGACGTCCTCGTCGACGGGCCCTTTATCGAAGAGCTCAAGGATATCCGCCTCAAATTCCGCGGCTCTTCGAACCAGCGCGTGATCGACCTGAAGGCGACATTGAAGAGCGGAAACATAGTACTATTTCTGACATAATATATGAAAAAACGCTACCAAGTGGCGCGTTTTACCGTATAAAACGAAATTTCGGAGGAAACAAAATGAACAAGTTGCAATTGCGCAGATATGCGAAACTGCTTGCAAAGACGGGCGTCAACGTCCGCAAGGGCCAGTGGGTCATCGTGCAGACCGAGCTCGATCAGCCCGAATTCGTCGAAATGGTCGTCGAAGAGCTCTACCGCGCGGGGGCGGGGAAAGTCACCGTCGAGTGGGCGCATCAGAATCTTACGCCTCTTCATTATAAGTATCAGAAGCAGGAGACGCTCGAGGCGTTCGACAAGTGGGAGATCGAGAAGCTCGAACATCGTAAAAACGCGCTCCCCGCGATGCTGTACCTCGAATCGGCCGATCCCGACGGGCTCAAGGGGATGGATCAGGAGAAATTCACCGCCGTCCGCGGCGCACGCTCGAAGGTCATAAAGCCTTACCGCGACGCGATGGAGAACAAATATCAGTGGTGCATCGCCGCCGTCCCCGGTGAGGCATGGGCGAAGAAGGTGTTCCCCGACCTCAAACTCGGCAATACCGCCGTCAACAAGCTGTGGGACTGCATCCTCGAGGCGTCGAGGGCAGACGGGCCCGATCCCGTGCGCGAATGGCTCCGCCACAACGACGAGCTCGCGGCGCGCTGCGACTATCTCAATAAGCTAAAGCTCGTTTCGCTCGAATACAAGTCCTCGAACGGGACCGACTTCAAGGTCGGCCTCATTCCCGACAGCCGCTTCTGCGGAGGGGGCGAGGAGACGGTGAAGGGGTGTTACTTCAACCCCAACATTCCCTCCGAAGAGATCTTCATCTCCCCGAAGGCGGGGGATGCGGAGGGCATCGTCTACTCCACCAAGCCGCTCTCCTATCAGGGGGAGCTCATCGAGGACTTCTCCGTGCGCTTCGAGGGCGGGAAGGTCGTCGAGGTCAAGGCGAAGAAGAATCAGGCGCTGCTCGAAAAGATGATCTCGATGGACGAAGGGGCGAAGATGCTCGGCGAATGCGCCCTCATCGCCTACGATTCGCCCATCAACAATCAGGGCATCCTCTATTACAACACCCTCTTCGACGAGAACGCGAGCTGCCATCTGGCGCTCGGCAGGGGCTTCAACGAATGCCTCCGCGGCTATGAGGACATGACCCTCGACGAGATCCGCGAGAAGGGCATCAACGACAGTATGATCCACGTCGATTTCATGATCGGGAGCAAGGACCTCGAAATTGTCGGCGTCACCAAGACGGGAGCGCGCGTGCCCATCTTCAAAAACGGAAATTGGGCGTTTTGAAGGGCGTGATTTCGGGTATATATTCCGTAAAGTAACGTAAGCGGAGTAAAACTATGATCAAAATCGACATTTTTTCGGGCTTTCTCGGGGCGGGAAAGACCACACTCATCAAAAAACTTATCGCCGAGGCGTATAAGGGCGAGAAAGTCGTCCTCATCGAGAACGAATTCGGCGAGATCGGCGTCGACGGCGGATTCCTCCGTGAGGCGGGCATCGAGATCACCGAGATGAATTCGGGCTGCATCTGCTGTTCGCTCGTCGGGGACTTTTCTAAGGCGCTTAAAGAAGTTGCGGAGAGGTTCCATCCCGACCGCATCCTCATCGAGCCCTCGGGCGTCGGAAAACTCTCCGACGTCATCAAGGCCGTCCGCCGCGCCGCCGTTCCGGGCAGCGCCCTCAACGCGTTCTGCACGGTCGTCGACGCCAAAAAGTGCCGCGTCTACCTCAAGAATTTCGGGGAATTCTTCCTCGATCAGGTGGAAAACGCAAGCTGCATCGTCCTCTCGCATACGTCCGACCCCGCCAAAGTCGAGGAGGCGGTCGCGCTCCTCAAAGAGCATACAGAGACGACGATCGTCACGACCGACTGGAACGAGCTCTCGGGCACAGAGATCCTTTCGGCGATGCAACAGTCGGACAGTCTCGCCGCGGAGCTCAATAAACTTGCCGAAGAGGAAGCGGAACATCATCACCACGACGATGACGATGACGACGACGAATGCGAATGCCATCACCATCACCACGACGATGACGATGACGACGACGAATGTGAATGCCATCACCATCACCACGACGATGACGATGAAGATGATGATGAACATGAACATCATCACCATCATCACCATCACGACCACGATGCCGACGAGATCTTCACGAGTTGGGGCGTCGAGACGGCGAAGAAATTCACCCGCGAACAGCTTGAAAAGGCGCTTAAAGCGCTCGAAACGGGGGAATTCGGCCAAGTGTTACGCGCCAAGGGTTTTGTCGACGGCGGGAGCGATTGGATCTACTTCGACTATGTCCCGGGCGAGAGCGACCTCCGCACGGGTCGGCCCTCCGTCACGGGCAGACTTTGCGTCATCGGCTGCAAACTCAACAAGGAGAAGCTCGAAAAGCTGTTTTTGGACTGACCTATGAGGGAGACACCCGTCTATTTGTTCCTCGGATTTCTCGATTCGGGAAAGACGAAATTTATTCAGGAGACGTTTGAGGATCCGCGCTTCGACGAAGGAAGAGAGCGGACCCTCCTTCTTGTTCTCGAGGAGGGGGAGGAGAGTTACGATCCGACCCGTTTCGCCGTGCGCTATTTCGCCGTCGAGACCCTTCCGCAGGAGGCGCTCACCCTCGACAATCTCAATGCTCTCGTAAAGAAGCACCGTCCGCAGCGGGTGGTCGTCGAGTACAACGGGATGCTCACCCTCGACAAATTCTTCGAGGCGATGCCCGAGGGTTGGCTGATTGCACAGGTGATGACCTTCTTCGATTCCTCGACCTTCCTCGCCTACAACAAGAATATGCGCCAGCTCGTCTATGACAAGGTGCAGTATGCGGATATGGTGGTTTTCAACCGCTTCAAGAGCGATTACTCGAAGGAAGAGTTCCATAAGACGGTTCGTGCAATGACCCGCCGCCCCGGGATCGTCTATGAATATCCGGACGGAAAGGCGGAGTACGACGAGATCGTCGACCCGCTTCCCTTCGATATTACGGCCCCCGTCATCGAGATCGAAGATAGAGACTACGCCTTCTTTTACCGCGACCTCACGGAGGAAATGGAGAAGTACGCGGGGAAGGTCGTCCGCTTCAAGGGCCTCGTCGCCGTCGACCGCAAGATGCGGGAGGGGACGATCGTCGTCGGGCGGCACATCATGACCTGCTGCGAGGCGGATATCGCGTACAGCGGGCTTGTCTGTCTGCATGCCTCCGTCCTGCCCCTCAAGATGCGCGACTGGGTCGTCGTCACGGCGCGGATCGACCTCGAGGAACATCCCATCTACGGCCAACGCGGGCCCGTCCTCAAGGCGACGTCGATCGCCTACGCCGATCCGCCCGAACAGGAGGTCGCAACGTTCTTTTGATCATTCGGCGCGCCTTCGGGCGCGCCGTCTTTCGAAAAATACGATTTGCTCTTTACTTTTTGTGAAAAAAGGAATACAATAGAGGGAGAAGGAGGGAGTATGAAAAAACTCGTCGTCTACTATTCGTGCGGAGGCAACACCCGTGCGGTCGCAAACCGCGTCGCGGCCGCTCTCGGAGCCGATCTTGCAGAGATCCGCACCGTCAAGACTTATCCCGACGACTACGACGTCCTCGTCGGTCTCGGGAAGAAGGAAGTCGAGAGCGGTTATATGCCGCAACTCTATCCCATGCAGCTCGACCTCTCGGCGTACGATGCAATCGTCCTCGGAACTCCCGTTTGGTGGTACACCTACGCACCCGCCGTCAAGACGTTCATGGCGTCGCAGAAGTGGAAGGGCGTGCACGTCTATCCCTTTGCGACCAACGGCGGATGGCTCGGAAGAACGCCGAGCGAACTCAAAAAAGCCCTGCGCGGCGCCCTCGTCGAACAAGTTTTTTCGATCAAATTTGACGGGAACGTCATGAAAACGCCCGAAAGTGAGCTCAAAGAATGGATCTCGAACATCCGCTGAACGACTTTTCAGACCTCCTTTTCGAGCGGTTCGGGGAGGAGGGGAGTGCGTTCGAAAAGGGCTATTCCCGCCCCGTGACCCTTCGGGTCAACACCCTCAAGGCACAGCCCGAAGAGGTCGAAGAGGAGCTTTCCTCCCTCGGCATTGCGGCGGAGACCGTCCCTTGGTACGGCGCGGCGCGCATCGTGAGAGGCGCAAAAGAGGAGGAAATTGCCCGCCTCAAGCTTTATTCGGAGGGAAAAATCTACCTTCAAAGTCTCTCGTCGATGCTCCCGCCCCTCATTTTGGAACCGAAGGCGGGGGAGAGCATCCTCGACATGACGGCGGCGCCCGGCGGCAAGACGACGGAGCTTTTTGCCCTCTCCGAAGGCAAGGCGCTCATCACCGCCTGTGAACGGGATAAGATCCGCTTCGAACGCCTCCGCTATAACCTTGCCCGCCAAGGCGCGGAGAGAGTTTCGGCGCTTTTGTGCGACGCCTCTGCGCTCGACGACGCCTTCTCTTTCGACAAGATCCTCCTCGACGCACCCTGCACGGGCAGCGGCACGGCGACGCCGGAGCACCCCGTCCGCGTGACGAGGGCGTATCTTAAAAAATGCGTCGCGGCACAGGAAAAACTGCTCAAAAAGGCGCTTCGTCTGCTCAGAAATGGCGGAAAACTCGTCTATTCGACCTGCTCGGTATTCCCCGAGGAGAACGAAATGCTTGTGGAGCGCGTTCTGAAAGAGGGCGGAGGAGAGCTTCTTCCCGTGCCGAAGATGGAGGGGCTCCCTCTCTTTTCGGGGGAGAATAGGACGCTCCGCGTCCGTCCGAACGAACTTTACGAGGGCTTCTTCGTCGCCCTCATCCAAAAGACCCGATAAGAAGCAATATCGAAGAGCGAGGGCGTTTGCCCTCGCTCTTCGATTGTAAAAAGCAAAGCCCTTGCACAATGTAAGGACTTGCAAAATGCGTCGCGTTGCAATTTGTCACTGCGCGAAACCGAAAATGAATCATAAACAGGGCTCCCAAAAAAAATTTGCGTAGCACAGATTTTTTGGGAAAAGTCGCTTTATCTATTTAGGGGCTTCCCGAAAAAGACGAAGTATTTTTTGGGGAAGAGGAGCGGCAAGCGACAAAAGGATAGCGACCGCCGAAAGGCGATCGCTTCCAAAAGTCGCTTTATCTATTTAGGGGCTCCCCAAAAAAGACGAAGTATTTTTTGGGGAAGAGGAGCAACCGACGTAAAAAGCAAGCCCTTGCACAATGCAAGGACTTGCAAAATGCGTCGCGTTGCGACGTGGTGCCGGTGGTGGGGGTCGAACCCACACGGTATTTCTACCACAGGATTTTGAGTCCAGCGCGTCTGCCAATTCCACCACACCGGCGAACAATTGAATTATATTCGAATGCGAAAGAAAAATCAAGCGATTTTCCCGAACTTCTTGCAAAAATTGTCTGTACGTGGTAAAATAGGGGCATGAGCAAACTTATTCTCATCGACGGCAACAGTCTCTTGAATCGCGCTTTCTATGCGATGAACGTCTTTTCGACAAAGGACGGCCTCCCGACGAACGGGATCTTCGGGTTCGTAAAACTTCTCCTCAAGATCGCCTCGGACGAGAAGCCCGACTATCTCGCGGTGACCTTCGATGTGCACGCGCCCACCTTCCGTCATACAATGTACGACGCCTACAAGGGGACGCGGAAGCCCATGCCCGAAGAGCTCAAAGTGCAGGTCCCCGTCCTTAAAGACCTCCTTCATTCGATGAAGGTCTGCACGGTCGAGCTGGCGGGCTACGAGGCGGACGACCTCATCGGAACGCTCTCCCGCCGCTTCCCCGAGGTCGATGTCCTCATTTACACGGGAGACCGCGATTCCTATCAGCTTGTAAAAGAGCACGTCGACGTGTGCTTCACAAAGCGGGGCGTGAGCGATCTCGACCGCCTCACCGCCGACAATTTCCGCACGAAAGTGGGGCTCGAACCCGCGCAGATCATCGACGAAAAGGCGCTGATGGGGGACGCTTCCGACAATATCCCCGGGGTCCGCGGCATCGGTCCGAAGGGGGCGCTTGCCCTTCTCGAGGCGTATGGAACGCTCGACGGCGTCTATTCGCATCTCGACGAGATCGCGCCGTCCACCCGTCAAAAGCTCACAGAGTGCAGGGAGAGCGCCTATCTTTCCCGCACCTTAGCGACGATCGACTGCAACGTTCCCTTAAATCTTTCTCTCTCCGACTGCGCGTTCCGCATGCCTTTCCCCGCGGAGGCGCGTACCTTCTTCTCCAAGCTCGAATTCCGCTCTCTCATCGACGAAGCGCTCTTCACGGGAGGGGGCGCGGCGAAGATCGAAACGGTCGTCTGCTCCGACCTCTCCGCACTTATGGATGTGATCGGGGCGGGGAAGCGGTTCTCTCTTGCGCTTCTTGACCGCTCCTTCCACCTCTTCGACGGAAAGCGGGAATATGCGGTCGCCCTCAAAGCCGACCTTCTCGACGCGGGGGTGTACCTTGCCGATCTTCGCCCTGTGTTTTCCCTGCTCTTTTCGGAGGGGAGGACGGTCATTGCGGCCGACGGAAAGGCGCTTGCCCACGCCCTCGACCCCGTAGGGGTCGAACTCGGGGAAGTCGAGGACGTCGCTCTTTTGCGCTATCTCGGCGATTCCAATCTTCGGCCGATTACGCCCGCCGACCTTGCGAAGGAATTCGACCTTCCCGAGGACAACTGTGCCTATGCGCTCTGGCTTGCCTTCGACGACGCGGCGCGGCGCACGGAGGGGACGGCGGAGGCCAAGCTCTACCGCGACCTCGAACTTCCGCTTTCCAAAGTTCTCCTCGACATGGAGCGGACGGGGGTCCGGGTGGACGTCAAGCGCTTCCCCGAGTTCTCCGAGCGCTTCCGCGGCCGCCTCGAGGAGCTCTCGTCGAAGATCTATTCCCTTGCGGGGGTGGAGCCCTTCAACTTGAATTCCACCTTCCGTCTTTCCGAAGTCCTCTTCGACAAGCTCGGCTATAAGCCCGTCGGGGCGAAGAAAAATATCCGCGGCGGCTATTCGACGAATGCGGACGTGCTCGAAGCGCTTGCCGAGGAGCACGAGATCGCCCGCCTCATTTTGAACTATCGGGAAGTGCAGAAGCTGCAATCGACCTATATCGACGGGATACGGCCGCTCATCGAGGGGGAGGTCGTGCACACGACCTACAACCAGACGGCAACGACGACGGGGCGGCTCTCGAGCGCAAACCCCAACCTTCAGAATATACCCGTTCGGACCGACCTCGGGCGGGAGCTGAGAATGCTCTTCATCCCGCGGGAGGGGAACCTCTTCATCGACGCCGACTATTCGCAGATCGAACTAAGGCTTCTTGCCCATTTTTCGGGCTCGGAGGCCCTCCTCGAGGCCTATCGTGCGGGGGAGGACGTGCATGCGGCGACGGCTTCGCGCGTGTTCGGGGTGCCGCTTTCCGAAGTGACGCCCGTCATGCGGCGGCGCGCAAAGACCATCAACTTCGGGATCATCTACGGGATGAGCGCCTTCGGGCTGGCGAAGGACCTCGGCTGTTCGGGAAGCGAAGCGCAGAGCTTCATCACGAAGTACTTTGCGACCCATCCGGGCGTCCGCGAGTACATGGACGAGAACATCCGCCTTGCCAAGGAGAACGGCTACGTCACGACCATTCTCGGGCGCAAACGGTATATCCCCGAGGTCCGTTCCTCCAACTTCAACCTTCGCTCCTTCGGGGAACGCGCCGCGATGAATATGCCTCTTCAGGGAAGCGCCGCCGACATCATTAAACTTGCGATGCTCGGCGTCGAGAGGCGGCTCCGCGCGGAAGGGCTCAAGACGCGCATGGTGCTTCAGGTGCACGACGAGCTCATCCTCGATGCGCCTCTTGGCGAAGTTTCGGCCGCCGAACGCATTCTGAAGGAGGAAATGGAGGGGGCGATCGAACTCAAAGTTCCCCTCATCGCCGAAGTCTCGACGGGGAAGAGCTGGTATGAAGCAAAGTAAACGCATCGCCGTAACGGGCGGGATCGGGAGCGGGAAGAGCACGCTTCTCGCCTATCTGAAGCGCCGCGGCTACTTCGTCGTCTCGTGCGATGAAGTTTCGAACGCGCTTTGGGAGCGGGAGGACTATCGGGAAGGGCTCAAAGCCCTCTTTCCCGCCTGCGTAAAGGAGGGGAAGATTGACCGACGCGCCCTTTCCGAACTCGTCTTTTCGGACGAGGCGGCGCTCTCCGCCCTCAACGGCTATTCCCATCCGCGCATCATGAAAGAGCTTTTCTCCCGCATGGAGGGGAAGGAGATCGCCTTCGCCGAGGTGCCGCTTCTCTTCGAAGGAGGCTACGAAGGGCTCTTCGACGCGGTCATCGCCGTCGTTCGGACGAAAGAGCAAAGGATCCGCGCCGCCTCGGAGCGGGACGGGACCTCCGAAGAGGAAGTGCGGGCACGCATTCTTAGCCAGATCCCCGAGGAGGAACTCATGAAAAAACCGTGCCTGTTCCTTACGAACAACGGCACGGTGGAAGAGCTCGAGAATGCGGCGGACGCGATTTTGCGTTCGCTATGAGAAAAGGCGGGCACCCCGCCTTTTAACTTTGCTGCAACCGAAAATATTGCGCAAGAAGGGCGCTGCGGATGAGCTCGCGCGTCTCGGTGTTGATGGGATGCACGATATCCAGATATTCGCCGGTCGAACTGCGGCGGTTTGGCATCGCGATATAGTGCTCGCCGTCGCGCTCGAAGATCTTCACGTCGTGGACGACGAAGCATTCATCGATCGTGAAGGAAGCAATGGCGCGAAGCGCGCCCGTCAGCTTTTGCACAAGGCGGATCCGAATGTCACCGATCTCCATAAGCATTCCTCTGTCGTATTTGTATTTCAATTTTACCATACTTTTTATAAAAATACAATAATTTTAATGTGGATTTCGAAAAAAATTGAAAAATTTCACCCAATCAACACCTTTAGCATAGAATGAACTATGCTTTCCGAACGCAAAACCAAGGGAAGAGGCGTCTATTTCGTCGGGATCGGCGGCGTCAGCATGAGCGCTCTCGCGCTGCTTCTTCACGGCCGCGGCATTCCCGTCCGCGGAAGCGACTGCGCGGAGGGGCCTTTCACCCGAAAATTGAAAAGAGAGGGGATCGGCGTCTCCATCGGGGAGGAGGAAGAGATCGTAGAGGAGACCGTCGTCTATACGGGTGCGGTGACGACGGCACATCCGCAGCTAAGCGCCGCGGCGAAGGCGGGGAAACGGCTCGTCGGGCGTGCGGAACTGCTCGGAAAGATCGCGGAGGAATATCCGCATGTACTTTCCGTTTCGGGCTGCCACGGCAAGACGACAACGACCTCCATGCTCTCCCACATCTTCTATGCAAACGGGAAGCCCTTCACCTGCCACATCGGCGGGGAGGACCTTACGCTCGGAAACTATTTCCGCTCGGGCGACGAATACTTCGTGACCGAGGCGTGCGAATTCCGCCGAAGTTTCCTCACCCTTCGGAGCGAAGTGGGCGTGATCCTAAACTGTGACCGCGACCACACCGACTGCTATAAGGACGAGGAAGAGCTCTTTCGGGCATACGAAAGTTTTGCGTCCAATTGCAAAAAGCTCGTCGTGAACGCCGATGACCGCCGTGCGAGGACCCTTCCCCATACTCTCTCCTTCGGGGTGTACGCGGGGGATATTCGGGCGGAGAGGATCGCCTCGGAGGGGGAAAAGTACGCCTTCACCGTCGTGGAGAAGGGGATCCCCGTCGTTCGGGTGCGCCTCCGCGCGGTCGGACGCGTTCACGTCTACAATGCGCTCGCCGCCTATTCGGCGGCGAGACTTTCGGGGCTCGGCCCCGAGGAGATCCGCCGAGGCCTCGAGAGCTTCTTAGGGGTCAAGCGGCGGTTCGAAAGAGTGGGGACTTTCCTCGGAACCCCCGTCGTCTGCGACTACGCCCATCATCCGCGGGAGATCGCCGCCGCACTTTCGACGGCGGAGCGGCTCTCCGTCGGGACGGTCCGCGTCGTCTTTCAGCCGCATACCTACACGAGGACGCGGGATCTTCTTCCTTCCTTTGTCGAAGTTCTTCGCCGCGCGGAGCGACCCATCCTCTACAAGACCTATTCGGCGCGGGAGAAGTTTGACTTTGCGGGAAGCGCCGCCATGCTCCTTTCCCGCGTTCCCGAGGCCGTCTATGCGCAGAGCCCCGAAGTTCTGAAGCGCCGTCTTGCGGAAAAGCTCGAAGAAGGGGATCTCATCCTCGTTCTCGGGGCGGGGGACATCGACGCCGTCGCGCGGTCCCTCCTCGACAAAACGCCGACGGCGGACTGAAAACGCCGACAATTTCCGACGCCGAAAGGCGTTTTTTGCTTTTTGGGAAATTTTTCCGAAAAAAATTAAATTTGGGTATTGAAAGTCACGCGAAAATATAGTATAATAGTTTCGCCGCAAGGGACGATGTGCGGTAAGGGGGCCGCCTCGGGCGGAAAAGGAGAGGGGTATGAAATACGATCTGACAGAACGGAACGAAACGGACTTTCCGCTCTATCTGTATCATCACGGAAAGAACGACCGGATCTACGAGACCTACGGGGCGCACCGCGCCTCGGTCGGCGGCAATGATGGCTACATCTTCCGCGTTTGGGCTCCGCACGCGACGAGCGTCTCCGTCGTCGGCGACTTCAACGGCTGGGATGCCTCGAAGAATGTAATGGAGCGCATGATCGACGGGGAATCGTTCGAACTCTTCATTCCCGGGCTCAAGCAGTACGACCTTTATAAATATTGTATTACGGCGCACGACGGAAGGCAGCTCATGAAGGCGGATCCCGTCGGCTTCCACACCGAAACGCCGCCCAAGACCGCTTCCAAGCTCTACGACCTCGAGGGCTACCGTTGGGGCGACGGGGAATATTTCGCCCGCCTCAACAAAAAGAACGTCTATTCCTCGCCGATGAACATCTATGAGGTCAATCTTCTCTCGTGGAAGCGCTATCCCGACGGGAACTATCTTTCCTACCGCGATCTCGCGCTCGAGCTTGTCCCGTATGTGAAGGAGATGGGCTATACCCACGTCGAGTTCATGCCCGTCACCGAATTCCCGTTCGACGGGTCGTGGGGGTATCAGGTCTCGGGCTATTTTGCGGCGACTTCCCGCCTCGGGACGCCGCACGACCTAATGTATCTCATCGACGAATTTCATAAAGCGGGGATCGGCGTCATCGTCGACTGGGTCCCCGCACATTTCCCGAAGGACGCGCACGGGCTCTATGAGTTCGACGGTCAGCCGCTCTACGAGAGCAGCCAGTGGGACCGCATGGAGCACAAGAGTTGGGGGACCCGCCGTTTCGACTACGGCAGGCAGGAGGTACTCTCCTTCCTCATCTCGGGCGCGTGCTTTTTCTTTGACAAATTCCATGTGGACGGACTGAGGGTGGACGCCGTCGCCTCCATGCTCTATCTCGACTACGACAAGCGCCCCGGAGAATGGGTGCCCAACATCTACGGCGAAAACAAAAATCTCGAGGCGATCGCCTTCCTTCGTAAGCTCAACGAAGCCGTCTTTCTCCGCTTCCCGTATGCCCTCATGATCGCAGAGGAGTCGACGGCGTGGGGGCTCGTCACGAAACCGGGGTCTGTGGGCGGGCTCGGGTTCAATTTCAAATGGAATATGGGTTGGATGAACGATATGCTCTCCTATCTCACCCTCAATCCCTATTTCCGCATGAACAATCACAGCAAGCTCACCTTCTCGATGATGTACGCCTTCTCCGAGAACTACGTTCTGCCTATCTCGCACGACGAAGTCGTGCACGGGAAGTGCTCCCTCATAAACAAGATGCCGGGGACGTACGAAGAGAAGTTTGCGGGCGTTCGGGCCTTCCTCGGCTATATGATGGGGCACCCCGGGAAGAAGCTCAACTTCATGGGCTACGAATACGGTCAGTTCAAGGAGTGGGACTATCATGAAGGGCTCGAGTTCTTCCTCCGCGACAGATACGAGCTGCACGGAAAGCTCTCCGTGTATGTACGCGAACTCAACGAATATTACAAGGCAACTCCCGCATTCTATGAAATAGAGGACTCTTGGGAGGGCTTCGAATGGCTTGCTGCCGACGATGCGGACAGGAACATCGTCTCCTTTATCCGCCGCGACCGTTCGGGGGCGGAGATCATCGTCGTCTCGAGCTTTTCGGGGACGCCCGCGAAGGA
Organism: uncultured Clostridia bacterium; assembly: GCA_947626005.1. Taxonomy (GTDB): domain Bacteria; phylum Bacillota; class Clostridia; order Christensenellales; family Borkfalkiaceae; genus Gallimonas. Next base: position 4,422 of record CANQQM010000012.1, on the reverse strand, counting down.
GTATCTCCTCGGCGTCAACCGCCGCGGGAAGTATAAGATCGTCTTTTCCTCGGACGACAAAAAGTACGGCGGGCAGGGGAGCCTCACCCGCAAGACCCTGCACACGGTGCGAAGGGCAAGTCACGGAAAAGAATACTCTCTGCCGATCGAAGTGCCCGCGCTCACGACGCTCTATCTCGTCCACGAGCCGGAAGCGCCGAAACAAACGAAATCCACGGCAACATCGCCGAAAACCAAGTAATTTTTTCAGGGGGTTCATATCCATATGCTCAGGAAAAAGGAATGCGTCGCAATGCTTTTGGCGGGCGGACAGGGTTCGCGCCTGTATGCCCTCACCAACAACATTGCAAAGCCCGCGGTCGCCTTCGGCGCGAAATATCGCATCATCGATTTCCCGCTCAGCAACTGCATCAATTCGGGGATCGATACGGTCGGCGTCCTCACCCAGTACGAGCCGCTCGAACTCAACGAATATATCGGGAACGGGCAACCGTGGGACCTCGACCGCGCATTCGGCGGCGTCCATATCCTCTCGCCCTATCAGGCGAAAAAGAAGTCCTCGTGGTACGAGGGGACGGCAAACGCCATCTATCAGAATATGTACTTCATGAAGAAGTACGACCCCGACTATATCCTCATCCTCTCGGGCGATCATATCTATAAGATGAACTATGCCGAAATGCTCCGCGCCCACAAGGCGACGGGGGCGGACTGCACCATCGCGGCGATCGAAGTCCCGATGAAGGAGGCGTCCCGCTTCGGCATCCTCAATACCAATCCCGACGGGTCCATCTACCAGTTCGAAGAGAAGCCCAAACAGCCCAAGAGCAACCTCGCCTCGATGGGGATCTATATCTTCACCGCGAAGAAGCTCTTCCGCTACCTCGAAGCTGACGACGCGAACCCCGATTCGAGCAAGGACTTCGGCAAAGACGTCCTCCCCGCCATGCTGAACGCGGGGGAGAAGATGTTCTCCTACCGCTTCAAGGGGTATTGGAAGGACGTCGGGACGATTTCCTCCCTCTGGGAATCCAACATGGATCTCCTCGGCCGCGATCCCGTGTTCGACGTCGGCAGCCCCGACTGGAAGATCCATTCTCGCAATCCGCTTGCGCCGCCCGAATACATCGGCCCGACGGGGGTCGTCGAGAACTCCATGGTCGCGCTCGGCTGTGAGATCGAGGGGACGGTCGAAAACTCGGTGCTTGCTTCGAACGTCGTCGTCGAAGCGGGGGCGACGGTGCGCGACGCCGTCATCATGGCGGGCTCCGTCGTCAAGGCGGGGGCGACCGTCGAGTATTCCATCCTCGACGAAAACGTCGTCGTCGAAGAAAACGCCGTCGTCGGCGAGAGCAAAGAGAAGAACGCGGGGATCGCCGTGCTCGGCAGAAGCATCCGCATCGCGGCGAATGCGAAAGTCGCTGGCGGCCAGATCCTCGACAAGGACTATAAGGGGGAATAAACAGCATGGCACATTCCACGGTTGGCGTCATTTTTTCGAATATTCACGATGAAAACATCCCGGAACTTTCCCGTCACCGCACGATGGCGTCCGTTCCGTTCGGCGGAAGATACCGTCTCATCGACTTCGCTCTCTCGAATATGGTGAATTCGGGGATCACGACGGTCGGCATCGTCACGAAGAACAACTATCAGTCGCTCATCGACCACCTCGGCAGCGGTAAGGACTGGGATCTTGCAAGAAAGGACGGCGGCATCATCCTTCTTCCGCCTTACTCCGACGAAACGGATAAGCCTTACACGACCCGCCTCGAGGCCCTCATGGGGATCACGGGTTTCCTCAACCACAGGAGCGAGGACTACGTCGTTATCTCCGACTGCGACGGCATCTCGCACATGGATATCGGCGACATCGTGCGCTACCACGAAGCGCAGGGGGCGGATATCACGATGGTCTACCATGAGGAGATCGAGCCCTGCGAATCCTCCTACTTCATCACCCTCCAGCCCGATGAGACGGGGCGCATTACGGGGCTCAAGATCAATCCTTCCCGCCTCAAAGCGGGGAAGAAGTACAACCTCTACGTCAACGTCATGGTGATGAGCCGCGAATTCCTCATCAACACCATTCAGGACGCCGTCACCCGCGGGTTCTCGAGCTTCGGGCGGGATATCCTCACGAAGAACGTCGATACCCTCAAAATTTACGGCTACAACTTCAAGGGCTACTATGCGGGCGTCAACTCGATGGAGGATTACTTCCGTCACAGCATGGAGCTCCTTCGGCGCGAGGTGCGCGACGAGATCTTCGGCAACCGCGACATCTACACGAAGGTGCGCGACAGTGCGCCCTCCAAATACCTCGACGGGGCGGTCGTCAAGAACTCTCTCATTTCCGACGGCTGCGTCATCGAAGGGACGGTCGAAAACTGCATTCTCTTCCGCGGCGTAAAGGTCGGGAAGGGGAGTGTCGTCCGCAACTCCGTCATCATGCAGGACAACGTCATCGGCGAGAACGTTTCGCTCGACTGCGTCATCACCGACAAGAACGTCGTCATCCGCGACCGCAAGACGCTTGCGGGCTGCGAAACGCTTCCGTACTTTGTCTCAAAGGGAAGAATGCTGTAATCATAGCGAAATATAAATAAGGGGGAAAAACTATGAGTGCAACAAAATCGGGATCCAAACTTAAGAAGGTAGCGGTGGAAGTCGTCGAGACGCCCGAAAAGGTCAAAGAGACCGCGGCGCCCGAGGTCGTCGTCGAGGCCAAGAAGAAGATCCTCTTCGTCGCCTCCGAAGCGGCGCCCTTCATCGCAACGGGGGGCCTTGCCGAGGTCATCGGTTCGCTCTCGAAGGCGATCGCAAAGGATGAACGGTACGACGTCCGCGTCATTCTGCCGCTCTATCAGGACATCAAGAAGGAATACCGCAAGGATTTCCGCTTCATCGGGAATATCTTCGTTCCGCTCAGCTGGCGCAATCAGTATTGCGGCATCTTCGAATACGTCGCGAATAACGTGACGTTCTACTTCGTCGACAACGAGTACTACTTCAAGCGCCCCGGGTGCTACGGGTACTACGACGACGGGGAGCGCTTCGCCTTCTTCTGCCGCAGCGTCATGGAGATCCTCGGATTCATCAACTTCTATCCGGATATCCTGCACTGCCACGACTGGCAGGCGGCGCTTGCGGCGCTGTATCTCAAGACCATTTACTGCTTCCGCCCCGAATATCAGTTCATCCGCGCCGTATTCACCATCCATAACATCGAATATCAGGGCAAATATTCGATGGATATCCTCGAGGACCTCTTCGGGATCTCCTACCGATTCAAGTATCTTGTCGAATACGACCGCTGTATCAACCTCATGAAGGGAGCGATCGAATGCTGTGAACGGTTCTCGACCGTGTCGCCGACCTATGCGAACGAGATCAAGGATCCGTACTATGCGCACGGGCTCGATCAGATCGTCCGCCGCAACGAGTTCAAGCTCACAGGCATTCTCAACGGGATCGACCCCGATTACTACGACCCCGCGACGGATAAGGCGCTCTTTGCAAACTACAGCGCGGCAGATCCCTCGGGCAAGAAGATCTGCAAAGAGGAGCTTCAGAAGATGCTCGGCCTCCCCGTGAAGCCCGAGACGCCCATCATTGCGATGATCTCCCGCCTTGTCTCCCACAAGGGGCTCGACCTCGTCCGTGAGGTCATCGAGCAGGCCCTTCGCCAGGACGTCCAGTTTGTTCTTCTCGGGACGGGGGATTCGGGGTACGAAAACTACTTCACCGACCTTGCGCGGCGCTATCAGGGGAAGGTCGTCTCCATCATCTCCTTCAATTCCGACCTGTCGCGCAAGATCTATTCGGGCGCCGATCTCTTCCTCATGCCCTCGAAGAGCGAACCTTGCGGCCTTTCGCAGATGATCGCAAGCCGCTACGGGACGGTCGCCATCGTCCGAGAGACGGGCGGGCTCAAAGACAGCATTTCGCCCTACGGCGCCGGCGGGAACGGATTCACATTCAGCAACTACAACGCCTACGACATGCTCTACGTCATCAACGAGGCGCTCGGCGTCTATAAGATCAAAGAGGAGTGGACGCGGCTCGTCCGCCGTGCGATGGAGACCGACTTCACTTGGTCGACTTCCGCGAAGTCCTATGTGGGTCTCTATCTCGACGCCCTCAAATAATTTTCGGAAAGACAAACCAATTTACGGAGAAAATACACGCAAAATGAGCAACTTAACCGAACAGGAAGCGGAACGGCTGATCGCCGGCAAGCTGACAAGATACTTCGGCGTGGCAAAGACGGAGGCGACCCGCGAACAGATCTATAAGGCGGTCGTCATGAGCGTGAGGGACATCATGCTCGAAAAGCGCCAGAAGTTCCATATCAAGATGAAGAAGGCGCGGGCAAAGCGCGTCTATTACCTCTGCATGGAATTTCTGATGGGGCGCTCC